>VBCL01000421.1 GCA_005888865.1 Betaproteobacteria bacterium
CTCGACGCCGTGCGCCGCACGGCCGAGGAATTGTCGCCGACCGGAGCCGCCTGAACGACGCACCTCGCGCAACGTCATGCCTAATACGTCACTCAGCGGTTCGGCGCTGCTCACCAACGACGTCGGCCTGCACGCCCGGCCTTCGGTCAAGCTTACGCAGCTGGCCAAGCGCTTCGGCGCGAGGATCGAGTTCGCTCTCGACGCGGCGGGGCCGTGGGTCGACGCCAAGAGCCCGGTGAAAGTGATGCGCTTCAAGGCGGCCAAGGGCGAAACGCTGCACTTTCGCGCCAACGGCCCGGACGCCGCGGTGGCCCTCGCCGCGATCCTCGCCCTGGTCGAGGGCGGCTTCGCCATCGACGGCGAGACGATCTCGTCACCGCCCAACGCATGATGGAAAAACATTTTGCGGGTCGCACCGCCTCGCCCGGCATGGCACTGGGTCCGCTCGTTGCGTTCGCACCCGAAACGGGCACACGAGCCGGGTCAGGTGCGGTGGATATCGAGGCCCAGGCGCTGCGCGCGGCGTTGGCAACGGCGCTTCGCGACTTGCGGCGGCTCATCGAGCAGTCGCCCGGCGAGACCGCCGACATCCTTGCCTTCCAGGTCGCACTACTCGAGGACGACGTGCTGTCCGAGCCTGCGTTCGCCGCGATCGCGGAAGGCCGCGCCGCGCACGATGCCTGGTGCGAGGCGATGGAAGCGGAAGCTGCTGGTTACGAAGCCTCGGACGATGAATACTTTCGGGCCCGCGCCGCCGATCTGCGCGATATTCGCGACCGCGTCCTGGCGGCTCTCGCGGGGTCGGATCCGGTTGCCGAGGTTCCACCGGGCGCCATCGTGACCGCGGTCGATCTGGCGCCGTCGCGTTTCCTCGCCATCGATTGGTCGCAGGGCGGGGGTCTGGCGCTGACGGAGGGCAGCGCGACCAGCCACGTGGCGATGCTCGCGCGGTCGCGCGGCGTGCCGGCCATCGTCGGACTCGGCGTCGACCTCAGCGAGTTTGCCGGACACGCGCTCGTCGATGCGCATCGTGGCGTCCTGATCCTCAATCCCAGCCCGGACGCACGCATGCAATTCGAGCGCGACCTGCAATCGGCGTCGACCGCCCGTGCGCGTGCGGATGTCGCCGCGCTGCGACCTGCGGTGACGCTGGATGGGACGCCGATTCGCATTCTGCTCAACATCGCCGACCCCGCCGAGCTGAAGGGTCTCGATCCCGCGATCTGTGAAGGTATCGGGCTCGTCCGCACCGAGCTTCTGTTCCACGACCGGCACGGGCTCCCACACGAAGAGCAGCAGTTCGCCGTGTACCGCCGCATCGTCGAATGGGCGCAGGGCCGTCCGGTGACGATCCGCACGCTCGACGCCGGCGGCGACAAGCCGATTCCCGGCGTCACGCTCGCGACCGAGAGCAATCCGTTTCTCGGCGTGCGCGGCCTGCGCCTTTCCTTCGCGCGCCCCGACGTCTTTCGCACGCAGCTGCGCGCCCTCGCCCGCGCGGCGGTGCACGGCGAGCTGAAGATCATGCTGCCGATGGTGAGCTTGCCGCGCGAACTCGCCGCCGCCCGCGCGATGCTCGACGAGGAAGTCCCGGCACTCCTCTCGGCGGGCGTCCCGGCGCGTCGTGCGAGCCTCGGCATCATGGTGGAGGTTCCGGCGGCGGCGATCGCCGCCGACCAGTTCGACGCCGATTTTTTCTCGATCGGCTCGAACGACCTCACTCAATACGTGGCGGCCGCCGGCCGCGACGTCGAGGCTGTGGCCGACCTGGCCGATCCCGTCCAGCCGGCGATGCTGCGGCTGCTGCGCTACGTCGTCGAGGTAGCGCGGGCGCAGCGAATCGAAGTAAGCCTCTGCGGCGACGCGGGCGGCGATCCGCGCGCCATTCCTCTGCTGCTGGCCACGGGACTGCGCTGCCTGTCGATGGCACCGGCGCTGGTCGGCAGCGCGAAGCTCGCCGTCGCTGCGGTCGATCTGCGCACACTGCCCGAGCTTGCTCCATGGCCGTAACCGCGCCCGAGCATTCGCGCATCGATGCCGTCGCGGCCTACAAGACCGTGCTGAAGCGGATCCTCGACACGCGGCCCTCCGGCACGCGTCACCGGCTCGCTATCGCGCTCGGCAAGAACCGTTCGTTCATTTCGCAGATCGCCAATCCGGTGTACGCGGTGCCGATTCCGGTACAACATCTCGAGACGATCTTCGAAATCTGTCACTTCACCGCCACCGACCGGCGCGATTTCCTCGCCGCATACGCGCAAGCTCACCCGCGGCGGCACGAACTGGTCAGGAAGGCGGCGGGCACGCGCAAGCTCACGTTGACGCTGCCCGATCTCGGCAATGCACGGCGCAACCGCCTTCTCGACGAGACCATCGCCGACATCGCGCGCCGTCTGGCACGTTTGACCGAAGAAGACTAGAACGTCGTGGAGGCCCCGTGAAGAAGCTCATCAACGCCACCGACAACCTGCTCACCGAAAGCCTCGACGGCTTCGCGGCGGCACATGCGGACATCGTCGCGATCGGCCCCGAGCACAAGTTCGTGCGCCGCCGCACGTTGAAGCAGGGCAAGGTGGCGCTCATCTCCGGCGGCGGCTCGGGGCACGAACCGCTGCATGCCGGCTTCGTCGGCCATGGCATGCTCGACGCCGCGTGTCCCGGCCAGGTGTTCACCTCGCCGACCCCCGACCAGATGGTCGCCGCCGTCGGCGCCGTCGATACCGGCGCGGGCTGCGTGTTCATCGTCAAGAACTACGAAGGCGACGTGATGAACTTCCAGATGGCCGCCGACCTCGCGGGCGGGAACGTCGCGACCATCATCATCGATGATGACGTGGCGGTCGAGGCT
>VBCL01000422.1 GCA_005888865.1 Betaproteobacteria bacterium
TGCGTTTGGTCGAGTCACCGACGATGACGGTCCCAGGCTCGGCGCTCGCTTGCAGACGCGAAGCGGTGTTGACAAGGTCCCCCGCAACGAGCCCTTCGCTCGTATCGCCGGGCATCACCGCCGCCTCGCCGGTGAGGACGCCGCCGCGCGCCCTGAGCTCGGGGATGCCCACAGCCTCGCCGAGATCTGCGACGGCCTGGACCAGCTCGAGGGCGGCTCGAACCGCACGCTCGACGTCGTCTTCGCGCGCGACCGGCGCGCCCCAGACGGCCATAACGGCGTCACCAATGAACTTCTGCACCGTGCCGCCGTAGCGCTGGATGACTCGCCGGCACGTGTCGAAGTAGCTCGTCAGGAGTTCGCGAACCTCCTCTGAGTCCCGCGTCTCCGAGAGCGGCGTGAAGCCGACGAGATCGGCGAACAGGACAGAAACCAGCCGCAGCTCCTGGGTCGCCTCGGCGGGTTGCGCCTGCGCGGGGGGACCGGGCGGCGGAGTCTCCGGCGCAGCTCCCCCGAGCGGCGCGCCGCAGTCGTTGCAGAAGCGCATGCCAGGATCGTTTGCGGTGCCGCAAGCGCTGCACATCTGACTGAGCGACGAGCCGCAGCCGCCGCAGAAACGGGCCGCCGGCCGGTTCTCAGTGCCGCACTGGGCGCATGTGACCATGTCCAGAGCACCCTATTGGGCGGCAAGACGGCCTACAACCGGCGCACACGATTGGAACTCGGCTCTGCCGTTGGCCCGGCGATGCGTGGTCACGTTCCTGCACCGCGAAGGCTGCCGCTGCGCTCGCAGCCAACCGCGACCCACATCAAAGCGAGGACCGAGGTCCGCGTGCGACCTCGGTGCGACCCTGGCCGCCACTAGAGACGCGACGGAGGAGCCACCGGCGAAGAAAGGCTCGCAAATGAAGCCATTCGCCCGCGCAGATTGAACCCTCCTTACCTGCGTTTCAGCACAGACAGCCAGAAACGCTGATTTGCAGGTATTCAAGACCCCCGACGGACTCGAACCGTCGACCCCCCTCCTCAATCAGGGCTCTCGCCTTGAAGCGGCCAGCCGCGGCCTCCCGCAGAGTCAGGAGACGGGGGACGCTGCACCCGATTGAGCGGAAGCGGAGCTATGATCGGTGTGGCGCGTAGTTGAGCGTGAAGCCGCCAGGGCACCGAGGTCCTTCCGACTTTCTTTCGACCTCGAGTAGCGAGGAGCGCACCAACTTGCTGACACGCGGTGCAGGAATCGCATGGATGCGGGCACACCGGCGCTACGTCACGGGCGTCGGATTCGCGCTTGTGACGGTCACCGCGTGTGTATTGGTCGGCCGCCGGTTGACGCACTCGAGCTGGCCGCTCGCACACTCGCAGATGCCGCTTGTCGCGTTCGCAGCCTTCTGCTACCTCGCGAGCTTCGTCTTGCGCGCGCGAGGGTGGCGGCGGCTGTTCCCGTTTGGGCAACAGCCCGACCAGTGCCGCTGCCTCGCGTCCGTGGGCGCCGCAGCTGCGAGCGGCGCGGTGTTGCCGTTCCGGCTCGATTACCTGGTCAAGATCGGGACGCTGCGCCGGTTGAGCGGCGTTCGCATCGGCCTCGAGGCGGTCGCGCTCTCGATCGTCTCGCTTGGAATGGTCGACGCGGTCGCGATGCTGCCGCTTTCCGTCTCCGCCACAGCGACCAGCTCGGCGAGCTTGCGGGCTCCTCTCCTGATCGTCGTCAGCTTCGGCCTCGGCTGCTGCGCGCTGCTCATCGGGAGCGCCCGCCTCGTGCGGCTTCCGCTGCTGCGACGCAGCCGGCGTCTGCAGCGGGTTTCTGATCATGTCTCTGAACACAGAACACAGCGAGGGCGCCGGAGCGCGATTGTGGCCGCCGTCTATCTGTTCGCGTGCTGGACGAGCCGCGCTGTCGGCAGCGCCTTGCTGTTGAGCGCGCTCGGCTTTGCCTTCTCGCCGACGACCGCACTTTGCGTGCTTTGCCTGAGCGCCGCTGCCGGCGTCGTCCCGATCACGGCGGGTGGCGCAATCGCTAACGTGGGCGCCACCGCCGGCATCCTGCTCGCCCTCGGCGTCGGCAAGGACCTGGCGATCAACTTCTCACTCGCGTCCGGTCTGCTGCTGATCACCAGCGCGAGCGCCGCAGCTCTCGCCGGTCTCGCACTTTCAGTCGCGACACGCGCCCTCGCAAAACGAGCTCCCGCAGTGCTGCATGCGTAACTTCCTCGTAGAGTCGTCAGGGAAGCCAGCCTGCTGAGCAGGGCGGAACAGGCGCGTGGTCTTCGACTCGCCGCCCGAGCGGCTTAACTCGTCGCGCGAGGCCTGAACTCGTCGCAGGTCGCGGAGCCTCGGATCACACCGCGTACGAGCCTGCACCCACCGATCGCGAGCGGCGGAAACATGTACTCGCAGCGATCGCCATGCACATGAGCGTCGGGCGCCTTCCGGTAGCGCGCCGCCTGTTTCGAGGCCGCACTGACCGGCACCACCCAACAGCCACAGGGCCGCGAGATCGCCACGCTTGCCTCCAACGGCAACTGTTCGAGCCCTGGAAATCGGGACGCGTCTGCTGGCTAGGCGACGGGCTGCGGCGCGGCGTCGATCAGGCGGTCGAGGAGGGCACGGTCGCCTGAGATGGAGACGCCGTCCAGTCG
>VBCL01000423.1:0-1428 GCA_005888865.1 Betaproteobacteria bacterium
GAAGTCGCCGTCGCGGCGCGCGCTGGTCTTGATCGAGAACGCGTCCGAGCCGCTGCCGGGCTCGGTCAGGCAGAACGCCGCGATGGTCTCGCCGGTGGCAAGCTTCGGCAGGTAGCGCCGCTTTTGCGCTTCGTTGCCGAAGAGCAGCAGCCCCTTGAACCCGATGCTGGAGTGGGCGCCGAGCGTGACCGCGATCGAGACGTCATATCCCGATACCTGCTGCATCACCCGCGCGTAACCGCTGTTCGAGAGCCCGAGCCCGCCGTGCTCCTCCGGCACGATCAGACCGAAGAGGCCGATCTCCCGCAGCGACTGCAGCACCTCCGGCGGAAACTCGCCCTCTCGATCCAGCTTCCGCGAGTCGATGCCGGACATGTACCGGTCGATCGTCTCGCAGATCGGCGCGACCAGCTCAATCTGGTCCCGCGGCATTTCGGGATAGGGAAAGAGCTGATCCTCGAGGATCTCGCCGAAAAACAGGGACTTGCCGAAGGAGGCGTTCGGATCGAAGGGCATGCGTGGATCTTAACGCAGCGCGCGAATCTGCGCGCGAAACTGGCTCACGCGGAGTACGACGTGCGCGATGGGAAGGTCATCGACCAGATCGATGAGGCGACGCGCCCACAGGAGGAGCTGGGGCAGCGACAAGCCCGCCGTGCGATGGAGGAGGCGCAGGGGCGACTCGACGGAAAGAAGGCAGCGACGGACGAGGGCGACCAGCGCGATTTGGAGAAGTTGCAGCAGTACCTGTCGCACATGCAGGAGAAACTGGGGCGCGAACAGGAGAAGATCGGCCGGGAGAGTCGAAGATGGGCCGGGAACAACAGCGGCTCGCGGGCGAGGTCCAGCGGAAGGTCGAGGAGCTGATCGAGGCCTCCCTGAAGAACGGCTCCGCGAAGCAGATGAATTGATCTTCGGCGGCCATCGCGGTCGACGCGCCAATGCTCTGATAGAGTTCCATCCACCACTTCAAACAATTGAGGAGGAAACATCCGTCTTCTCCGTCGGTGACGGCACCGAGATGAACCAGCTATCGTGAACCGTATGCTTCTTTCGCGTCTGGGCGCCACGATCGCAATCATCCTGCTCTATGCTCCGCAATCTGCCCACGCCGGCTTTCGGTGCTCCGCAAAGGGCGGCCCCGAATGGCGGGAGTACCGCACCAAGCATTTTCTGCTGGACACGGATCTCAGGCGCCAGCCAGCCGAGGTGCTGATCCGGTCGCTCGAGAAGATGCACGCGCTCGAGTTGCAAGCACTGGTAGGGGAACAGCTGGAGATCCCCGGGCGCTTGCGCGTCGTCGCGTTCAGCAGCCCATCGCAGTTCGACGAGATGCTGGCCATTCGCAACGTAGCGGGCTATTTCAAGGTCTCCAGCCTGGCCGAGCCGCTCATCGTGCTGCCGGTGGCAGGTTTCGAGGCGGATCCG
>VBCL01000423.1:1492-4473 GCA_005888865.1 Betaproteobacteria bacterium
TGGTTCGCGGCAGGTCTGGCCCAATTCGTACAGACCGTCGCCAGCTTGCCGCAAGACAATGAGCCTGCGACCGGCAGCCACATGGTTCGCGGCGCGCATACCTGGCCGGGCTCGGTCGGGATCCTGCCGCGGAGCAGGTCGTTCTGGCTCGGCAACACCGACCAAATCGCGGTGGAGAAGCTGCTCGCGTGGAATGGCGGGCACGACTCCTCTGGCAGTCATCACTTATCAAGTTGGTTGCTCTACCACTGGTTATGGAACAACCGATCGAAGGCACTCACCGATTTCCAGCAGCGGCTCAGCAATGGCGACGATCCCGTGGGTGCGTGGCGCGCTGCTTTTTCCGAGTTCGATCCAGCGAAACCTAACGCACTGGCGAAGCTCGACCAGCATCTCGCTGATTACCGGAAGGCGGCGCGGTACGCGTTCTACCGAGTGAAAGCCGAAGGTGACGCCAGCTTCACCGACGCGCCGATCCCCTCCGCGGACGTCCACTTGCTCCTGATCGACGCGCGACTGAGCTGGCCGAAGGCTGCCACTCCGCAGCTTCGTGCCGAGTTGGATGAGGCGCTGCAGGAAGACCCGGCGCAGCCCTCGGCCATCGCGATGCGATCGCAGCTCGACGCTTCATCGTCGCTACCGGGCCTGCGCAAGGCCGTTGCGGCCCGCCCGGCGGATTGGCGGGGCTGGTGGCTCCTCGGAGCCACGCTGACCGAGGCCGCGAAGGACGAGAAGGAAGCGGCCCTGCGCAAGGCGGTGCAACTCAACGCGGACAGCGCGGTCGCGCACAACGACCTCGCCTGGTATCTGGCGGCGCATGGTCGCGCGAAGGAAGCACTGCGAATCGCGAACCGGGCGCTGGATCTCGCTCCCTGGGATCCGCACATGACCGACACATTGGCTACTGTTGCCGCCGAATTGGGCAAGTGCTCGGAAGCGCTCATCCTGCAGCGGAGGGCGGTCGCAATGGTTCCGCCCGACGACCCGAAGGAGCAGGACTTTCGCGACCGCCTCGAGACGCTGGAGCGACGCTGCAGCGCGCCTTCCGCGCCTGCGGCCGCAACCATCGCCCCTGTAACGCCCCAGCGCTGACCCGCCCCGCGAGCCACGTTCGAAACTGCTGCGATGGAGGTGCATCCCCCGCGGCAGTATCGACCAGAGCAGAGTCGGGGGCTCAGGGAGGCATCAGGCGGGGGTTTGCAATGATTTCGCGACGATCGCCTTCGCTTCGTCGACGATCCGTTGCAGATGCGCTTCGTCCCGAAAGCTCTCCGCGTAGATCTTGTACACGTCCTCAGTGCCGGAGGGGCGAGCGGCAAACCAGCCGCTCTCCGCTACGACCTTGAGGCCGCCGATCTCCGCTCCGTTGCCGGGCGCCTTCGTCAGTTTCGCCGTGATCGGCTCGCCGGCGAGGGTGGATGCGCGCACTGCCTCCGGCGACAGCTTCTTCAGCGCGCTCTTCTGCGCCGGGGTCGCCGGCGCGTCGATGCGCGTGTAGACGGGGCGGCCCAACTCGTCCGACAGCTCCCGATAGAGCACGCCGGGATCTTTGCCGGTCCGGCCGAGCATCTCCGCCGCGAGCAGGTCCATGATCATGCCGTCCTTGTCCGTCGACCACACCGACCCGTCGCGCCGTAGGAAAGACGCTCCCGCGCTCTCCTCGCCGCCGAAGCCGAGCGAGCCGTCGAGAAGACCGTCGACGAACCACTTGAATCCGACGGGCACCTCGCGCAGCTTCCGTCCGATCTTCTTCGCCACGCGATCGATCAGCGCCGACGAGACCAGCGTCTTTCCCACCTCCGCGCGAGCCGGCCAGCCGCGATTGGTGAACAGGTACTGGATGGCGACGGCCAGGTAGTGGTTCGGATTCATCAGGCCCATGCTCGGCGTCACGATCCCGTGCCGGTCTGAATCGGTATCGTTGCCAAAGGCGAGCTGGTACTGGTCCTTGAGCCCGACGAGCTTCGCCATCGCGTACGGCGACGAGCAGTCCATCCGGATCTTCCCGTCGTAATCCAGCGTCATGAACCCGAACGTCGGATCGACGGTACGGTTCACCACCGTGATGTCCAGCCCGTACTCGGACACGATCGGGTCCCAGTAATCCAGGTTGGCGCCGCCGAGCGGATCGACGGCGAGGCGCAGCCCGCGCGCGCGCTCGAGATCGATCACGTTGCCGAGATCCCGCACGTAGGGCGTGACGAAGTCGTGCTCCTCCAGCGCGCCCGGCTGCACCGCCCGCACGATCGCCTCGGGATTGCGCAGCAGCTCGTTCGCGCGCTTCTCGATCCACCCGGTCGCGACGGTGTCGGCGGGTCCGCCGTTCGGCGGGTTGTACTTGATGCCACCGTCCTCGGGCGGGTTGTGCGACGGCGTGATCACGATGCCGTCCGCGAACCCGCGCGACAGACCGCGGTTGTGGGTGAGGATGGCGTGCGAGATCACCGGAGTCGGCGTCGCCCGGCGGGACCAGAGCACGTGCAGGTCGTTCGCCGCCAGCACCTCGAGCGCGGTCTCCTGCGCCGGATCCGAGAGCGCGTGCGTATCCTTCCCCAGGTAGAGCGGTCCGGTCGTCCCCTGAGCCTTGCGGTATTCGCAGACCGCCTGGGTGACCGCCAGGATGTGCGCCTCGTTGAAGGCGCGCTTGAGCGAGGAGCCGCGATGGCCGCTGGTCCCGAACGCGACGCGCTGCTGCGGATCGGCGGGATCGGGCTTCTCGTCGTAGTAGAGCTTGCGGAGCTTGTCGACGTCGACGAGCACGTCGCGCGGGGCGGGCTTTCCAGCGAGTGGGTGCGGCATGCCCGGCACTCTACTGCGTCAGAACCTCCCAGTCAGCGTGAACGCCGGTCCCTGCGCTGCAGCGGACATCGACTTGGAGGACAGGGGGCCGCCCCGGCGATGCAGGAGCGGGACCACGACGCCGCAAGTGGCGCCGATCAGCGCCCCCGCGGCGACGTCCGTCGGGTAGTGCTTCTCCGCCA
>VBCL01000015.1 GCA_005888865.1 Betaproteobacteria bacterium
TACGTCGGTGAAGCCCAGTTGCCGCATATCGCGCATGCGCATCGGGTAAAGGATACCGTCCAGGTGATCGACCTCATGCTGCACGACCCGGCCGTGGAATCCGGAGACCTCGCGCTGGATCGGCCGCCCATCCGGGTCGAACCCCGTATAACGTAGTCGCGTAAAGCGGGGAACCTGGCCGCGCAGCCCGGGGACGGACAGGCAGCCTTCCCAGCCCTCCTCCATTTCCGTGGTGAGGGGCGTCAGTACGGGGTTGATCAGCTCGGTGTATGGCACCGGCTCGGCATCCGGATAGCGCTCGTTGTGCTCGAAGCCGAAGATCGCCACGCGCAGCCCCACGCCGATCTGCGGCGCGGCCAGGCCCGCGCCCTGCACCGAGATCATCGTCTCGCGCATGTCCCGAATCAGCTCCTTCAGCTCCGGCGTTCCGAAGCGTTCGACGGATTTCGAGCGCTCGAGGAGCCTCGGATCGCCCATCTTGAGGATTGGCCTGATCATGCTGCCTCCATCTCGGCCCGGTATGGATACGTTCCGGAAAGCGTCATCCGCGGCCTCCTTGCAATGTCACGGAGAAGCGCTGCCTCACGCGGCGCCCTTGACGACCTGGGTGATCAGGACCTTCACCTTGTCCATCGCGGTTTCGAGCACCCGGGCGATCCGCTCCATCGAGACCGCTTGGGCACTCTCGCCGCGCCCCGCGGCGTGGTTGACGACCACCGCGATCGCGGCATAGGGGATCCCAAGCTCTCTCGCCAATGCGGTCTCGGGCATGCCGGTCATGCCGACGATGGTCGCACCGTCGCGCTCCATACGGTCGATCTCCGCCGCGGTCTCGAGCCTGGGGCCGGAAACCGCGCCATACACGCCCCCGTCGTGGACCGCGATGTGCGCAGCGTGCGCGGCAGCGAGGCAGCGGGCCCTCAAGCCGCTCTCGTACGGCTGCGTGAAGTCGACGTGGACCACTTCGCGATCGCTGCCATCGAAGAATGTCTGCTCGCGCCCGCCGGTGTAATCGATGAGCTGATGCGGCAGGACGAGGTCGCCAGGAGCGCACGTCCCCGTGATCGCGCCGACCGATGCGACCGCCAGGATCGCGTCGACGTCGCGATGCTTCAGCGCCCACAGGTTGGCGCGGTAGTTGACCCGATGCGGCGGGATCGTGTGTCCGTGCCCGTGTCGTGCCAGGAAGACGACGTTCTGGCCCGCCAGCTGGCCGAAGATCAGCGCGGACGATGGCTCTCCATAGGGCGTGCGGACGACTTCGCGGTGGGCGACGGCGAGCGTCGACAGTCGGGTCAACCCGCTGCCCCCGATGATGGCCAGCATGGAGATTTCTGCGCAGGAAATGAATAAACGCACCCGGCCGCCGCGGAAAACCGCGCACGGAGCCGCCGTGCCAGTTGTTACTTTGCTTGAGCTTGGTTATTCTTGTCAATTCATGACATTGTCAAGCCGGCCGCGGCGGGCTCGAAAGAGTTCCGTGGGGGCCGGTGGAGCGACTGCGCGATATGTACCTCGACCGACTGCTCAAGCTGATGGCGGAGAAGCAGGCATCCGACCTGTTCATCTCCTGCGGCGCGCCGATCAACATCAAGATCAACGGCGTGGTGTCGGCCATTTCCACCCAGCCGATGGACGTCGAGACGGTCCGGCGCATCGCCTACGAGCTTATGACCAAGGACCAGGCGCGCGAGTTCGAGAACGAGATGGAGATGAACCTCTCGTACCTCGATCGCAGCGTCGGCAACTTCCGGATCAACATCTTCCGCCAGCGCGGGACGATCTCGCTGTGCGTGCGCTACGTCCGCAGCCACGTCCCGCCGTTCGAAGACCTGAAGCTCCCGCCGGTGCTGCTCAATCTGGTTATGGAAAAACGCGGGCTTGTGCTCATCGCCGGCGCGACCGGCTGCGGCAAGTCGACGACCCTGGCGGCGATGATCGACTACCGCAACCAGAACAAGCCCGGCCATATCCTCACGATCGAGGATCCCATCGAGTACCTGTTCGAGCACAAGCAGTCGATCGTCAACCAGCGCGAGATCGGCGTCGACACCCAGAACTACGGCAAGGCGCTGGGTAACGCGCTGCGCGAGGCGCCCGATCTGATCATGATCGGTGAGGTCCGTGATCGCGAGACGATGCAACAGGCGCTGCTGCATACGCTCACCGGTCATTTGTGCCTGTCGACCATACACTCGAACAACAGCTACCACGCGCTGTCGCGGATCATCAACATGTTTCCCTACGACGCGCGCTCGGGTCTGCTCTCCGACCTGTCGATCGGGCTCCGCGCGATCATTTCGCAGCGGCTGGTCCGCAACAAGGAGGGCGAGCAGCGGCCCGCCGTGGAGATATTGCTCAATACGTCGCTCATCGCCGAGCTGATCAAGAACGGCGAGATTACGCAGATCAAGGAGGCGATGGAGCAGAGTCTGTATCCGGGATCGCAGACCTTCGAGCAGGCACTCTGCCGGCTGTACCTCGACGGCATAATCGCCTACGAGGAGGCGCTCTCCGCCTCGGACTCGCCGACCAACCTGGCGTGGCTCGTCAACCAGAACGCGCCAGCGGCGCGCAACGAGTCCACCGCCGAAGCCGGCGACGACGCTGCGGGGGTCACGTCCCCGAGCTTCGCCAAGTTCGAGATCGATCCGGAGTTCCTGAACCGCGACCGCTGATGGCGCAACGCGCCTCAAGCTGCTTCTCAGCTTCCGTCGGTTTCCTTGGTTAGCGGCGACGATGGGTCCCACGCCAACGCTCGACCTTGCGCGCGAGCTGATCGCGCGCCGATCGCAGACGCCCGACGACGCCGGGTGTCAGAAGGTCCTCGAGACGCGACTTTCGGGCGCGGGATTCCGCTGCGAGACGCTGGTGTCGAACGGGGTGACCAACCTCTGGGCGCGCCGCGGCAGCGCGAGACCGGCGGTGTGCTTCGCCGGGCATACCGACGTCGTCCCCAGCGGGCCGCTCGACGCCTGGACGTCCGACCCCTTCGTCCCGACCCTCCGTGACGGGTTCCTCTACGGTCGTGGTGCCGCCGACATGAAATCGTCGCTCGCGGCATTCGTCATTGCCATCGAGCGTTTCGTCGCGGAGCACGCCGCGCATCCCGGCTCGATCGCGCTTCTCATCACGTCCGATGAAGAAGGGCCCGCCACCGACGGCACGGTGCGCATCGTCGATCGGCTGAAAGCCAGCGGCGAGACCCTCGACTATTGCATCGTCGGCGAACCCTCGTCGACCGAGCGCTTGGGTGACATGATCAAAAACGGCCGGCGCGGGACACTTTCGGGGACCCTGACGGTGCGTGGTGTCCAGGGTCACGTCGCGTATCCGCACCAGGCCGTGAATCCGATCCACCGGACGGCACCCGCGATTGCCGAGCTCGCGGCGATGTCCTGGGACGAGGGCAACGAATCCTTTCCGCCGACGTCGTGGCAGGCGTCGAACATTCACGCCGGCACGGGCGCGACCAACGTTATTCCAGGATCGCTCGAGCTTGCGTTCAACTTCCGCTATTCGACCGCGAGCACGCGTGAAAGTCTTGCGGCGCGGCTCGAGGCCGTGCTGCACCGCCACCGGCTCGACTACGACCTCGCGTGGACCGCTTCCGGACCGCCCTACCTCACGCCCCGCGGGAAACTCATCGCCGCCACCTCCGACGTGGTGCGTGAAATCTGTGGCGTCACGCCCGAAATCTCGTGCAGCGGCGGCACCTCCGATGGACGCTTCATCTGCCAGATCTGTCCCGAGGTCGTCGAGCTGGGTCCGGTCAATGCGACCATCCACAAGTTGAACGAGCGCATCGCGATCGCCGACCTCGAGCCGCTGGCTGCGCTCTATCGTGGCATACTGGAACGACTGCTGCTCGCTTCGCCCTCGTGATGAGCATCGCTCAGGAACTCGAAACCGTTCGTGACTGGCTGCGTTACGCCGTCTCGCGCTTTACCGAGGCCGGGCTTTTTTTCGGGCATGGCACGACCGGCGCGTACGACGAGGCCGCGTACCTGATCCTGCACACGCTGCACCTGCCGCTGGACCGTCTCGAGCCTTTCCTCGATGCGCGACTCCCGCACGTCGAACGCGAGCAGTTGCTGGAGATCGTATCCCGCCGCGTCGACCAACGCATCCCGGCCGCATACCTGACGCACGAAGCCTGGCTCGGTCCGTACCGGTTCTATGTCGACGAGCGGGTGTTGATCCCCCGCTCGTACATCGCCGAATTGCTGCGCGAGGGCTTGAGTCCGTGGGTTCCCGATCCGGCGCAGATCCAGGCGGCGCTCGATCTGTGTACCGGCTCGGGTTGCCTGGCGATCCTGCTCGCTCATACTTTCCCCAATGCCGACGTCGATGCGGCGGATATCTCGTCGGATGCACTCGCGGTCGCGCTTCGCAACGTGGCCGACCACGGCCTGCAGGGCCGCGTCAATCTTATCCGCTCCGATCTGCTGTCCAACCTCACGGAGAAGCGCTACGACCTGATCGTCAGCAATCCACCCTACGTGACGGCGATGGCGATGGAGGAGCTGCCGCCCGAATATCGCTACGAGCCGGAGCTCGCGCTGCGCGGCGGCGATGACGGTCTGGATGCTGTGCGCACGATCCTCCGGCGCGCCGCGGACTTCCTCACGTCCGACGGGCTGCTGGTGGTGGAGGTGGGGCAAAATCGTGTCGCCACCGAGGCGGCGTTCCCGCGCTTGCCCTTTACGTGGCTCGCCACCGAATCGAGCGAGGACAGCGTCTTCCTGCTCAAGCGCGAAGAGCTCGTCGCCGGAGAGCGCGCCGCCGCGTAGTGACACCCTCGGTTTCGGGGCTGGTCCTCAAGGCCTCGGCAAGCCCCTCGATCGTTGCGTCGGCAAAGAAGATGGCGAGCTCAACGTCGATGCCGTAGGTGCGACTCACGGCGTTGAGCATCCGCACGGCAAGCAGCGAATCGCCGCCGACGCCGAAAAAGTGGTCTCGTGTCCCGATTTGCGGAATCTCCAGCAGCTCCTGCCAGAGCCGGACCAGGGCACGCTCCAGCGCGTTCGTCGGCGCAACGATACCGTCCGCCGTGCGCTCGGCACCAAGCTCTGCCGGGGGCAGCGCGGCGTAGTCGACTTTCCCGTTGCGAGTGCGCGGCAGTGCGTCGAGCACGACGATCGCCGCGGGCACGATATAGTCCGGCAGCGCGCGCCGGAGCTGCGCTCGCAGGTCGTCGGCAGCGGACGGGTAACCTGAAATCACGACGTAGGCGATCAGCTTGCGTCGTCCGTTGCCCGCACCGTGCCCGACGACAACGGCGTCGCGGACGTGCGGCAGCCGCCGCAAGGCCGCTTCGACTTCGCCGGGCTCGACCCGATAGCCGCGGATCTTGATTTGATTGTCCACGCGGCCAAGGAACTCGATGTTTCCGTCGCGCCGATAGCGGCCCAGGTCGCCGGTTCGGTAGAGTCGATCATTGGGATTGTCGCTGAAGGAGTCGCGCACGAAGCTTTCGGCTGTCAAGTCCGGACGGTTGCGATACCCTCGCGCCACGCCGCGCCCGCCGATGCATATCTCGCCTGGCACACCCATGGGAACCGGCCTCGAATGCGCGTCGAGGATGTGGACGCGGACATTAGCAATCGGACGCCCGATCGGAATGATCTGCAGCTCCGTGTCGCTCGACAGGTCGGCTTCGTACGTCGTCGCGGTGCATGTGGTCTCCGAGGGTCCGTAAGCATTGAACCAGCGCACGCGCTTTCCATAGCGCTTCTTCCACGTCGCCAAGAGCTCCGGCCTCGCGCTATCCATCCCCGAAACGACAACGCGCAGCGACGAGGGAAGCGCCACGGCCTCCTCCGCGGCTATAGCTTCGACCCATTCGTGCCAGTAGACGCTCGGAATGCCCATCATCGTTATTTTGCGCTGCTCCAGAAAGCGCAAGAAGTCGGCGATCGATAGCAGGTCCCCCTCTGGCCGCAGCACGACCGTGCCGCCAGAGATCAGAACCGGAAATACGTCGGCGATCAAGACGTCGGCGCTGATCGACACGAACTGCAGCCTGCGGTCGCTGGCGGAAATCGCGTAGCGCTCGGCGAGCGCAAGCGTATGGTTCGTGAGCGCGCGGTGAGGAACCGAAATCCCCTTGGGTTCGCCGGTCGAGCCGGAGGTATAGACCACGTACGCGAGTTGTTCGGGGTCGACGCGATGGTTCGAATCGGCGATGCTTTCCCGCGCGATCTCCCGCCGGTCTGCGTCGAGCACCACCGATTGCAGCGGAGCGCCGCCGAGGCGCTGCGCGAGCTCCTCGTTGGTGATTACGATCGAGACCGCCGCATCGCGCAGGATGTGCTGGAGCCGCTCGGCCGGATGGCCCGGGTCGAGCGGCAGATAGGCGGCCCCCGCCTTGAGGATTCCGAGCAAGGCAACGATGAGCTCGGGCGTGCGAGGCAGGCACAGACCGACGAGCGCCTCGTCTGCAACCTCGCGTCCGGCGAGGTGGCGCGCAAGCTGATTGGACCGATCATCGAGTTCGCGGTACGTCAAGCAGCTTTCGGTCGACTCGACGGCGAGCGCGTCGGGCGTTAGCGCCGCTTGCTGTGCGACGAGTTCGTGAACGCAGCCGCAAGACGGGAAGTTTCGGGCGGTGTCGTTCCATTCGATCAGTATGCGCTGCCTCTCGCTCGGCGTGAGCAACGGCTGCTCCCGCAGCGGCTTGTCCCAAGCATCGATCGCGCCCTCGAGCAAGCTCTCCAGGTGCTCGAGCATCGGCTCGATCGTGGAGGCTTCGTAGCGCGACCGATCGTAGGCCATCTTGAGCAGGAGCTCCGGTCCCCCGAAGCAGGCGAGCGTGAGCGGGTGACTGGGCGTCGACCGGCGGGCGAACGCGCGCGCAGCCCAACCCTTCCGATCGTCGTGCAAGAGGAGGTCGAGCGGCGCGTGCTCGAATACGACAAGGCTCGACCCGAGGCGCTCGGCAGGGGAGGCCCCGCTCGCGCGATGAATGCTGGCGAGCGGCAGCCAGGCGTGCGGCCTCATGGCGAGCCATTGCGTTCGCAATCCCTCGAGCCACTCGGAGAGCCTCGTCTCGGGCTCGACGCGAACCCGCATCGGCACCGTGTTGATGCACAGCCCAACGACCTCTCTCAGTTCGTTGGCGCGGTCGCCCCGAAGCGCCAGGGTCGTGTCGAAGACCACATCGGTCTCGCCGCTATACCGACTGAGAAGCTGCGCCCAGGCGCCAAGCAGGAGCGTATTGAGCGTGAGCCTGCGCTCGCCGGCAAAGCGCTGCAGTGCGTCGCTCGACTGTCGCGAGAGCGTCAGCTCGGCGATGCCCCAGCCGTCGTCCTTCCCCGCGCTCGAACGAGCGCGCTCCACCGGTAACCGCGTAGGCGCGCCTAAGCCTTCGAGCGCGGTGCGCCAGAATGTCTCGGCGCCGGGAGCGTCCTGTCGCTCGAGCCACTCGATATAAGAGCGATACGGAGGCGGAACCGGAAGCTTGAGATCGCGCCCCGACGCCACCGCGTCATAGCGATCGAAGACCTCCCGCAAGAGCACGTGGACCGATCGGCCGTCGAGGAGCGCGTGATGGTAGGTCCAGAGCAGGCGGTAATGCGCATCGTCCAGGCGCAGCAGCGCGAGCCGCATCGGCGGCGAACGCTCGAGCGCGAGCTCACGCCGCCGGTCGGCTTCGAGGTAGGCATCGAACCGTGTCTCCTGCTCCGCGGATCGGAGCTCACGCCAGTCGAGATGTGCCCAGGGCACATCGACGCGGCGATGGACTTCCTGCCTGCGTTCGCGCTCGATACGAAAGGTCGTTCGCAGGATCGGATGTCGATCGATGACAGTTTGCCAGGCGCCTTCGAGATGCGAAGGCTCGAGCGGCTCGCGCAGGTCGCAGATCGCGTGCTGCACGTAGGCCCCCGAGCGGGGCGAAGACATGCTATGGACCAGCATGTCGCTCTGCATCGGCGCGAGCCGATACGCATCCTCGATGTCCGCGTCGCTCGCGGGCCTCACCGCCTCAGCCATCCCGCGGCGTCTTGCAGCGTACTCGATAGGTCAGGATGGGACAACGATCGCCCAGCTCATAGTCGAGGTACCGTGTTTCCTGATGGTCGAAGTACTCGCTCATGACCGCTTCGATCTCCGCAACGTCGGGAAACGACAGACGCGAAGTCTTGCCGTCGTAGAGGTAGATCATCTCCACCGTCTCGCGCCGCCATCCCGTCATCGTCAGCAACGCCCCCATATCGATGCGCGCCCGCTTCCACGCGGCCAGAACATCGCTGACCGCCACGCCCGTCTGCGCGCTCTCCTGCAATGCCGCGGCCAGCCGGACCTTGAACGTATGGAAGCTCTCGATCCGGTTGGCGAGCAGATCCTCGAACACGGCCTCGGGTGTCTCGGCCCGGGCTGGCCGAACGAAAAAGCGGCTCACAAGGATCCCAGTGTCGGTCAGCACTTCGTGCGCGACCGCCGCCAGGGCGCGGTAGCCGCGCGGATAATCGAGCGGCGCGAAGTTGCCGTCGCCGATCACGATGTCGTGTCGGCCACCTGTGCTCCTGTAGTCGAACCAGTCAGCTCGAACAGCCCTGCGGAGTCCGGGCACGTCGCCAGGCCACACCAGGTCGATCATCGCCTGCGACTTGTCGAGCGCGAGCAATCGAGTTCCCTCGGGCCACGACATCGCGGCGATCTCCGGCGTGACGCCCCATAGCAGAACCTCGAGCGGCACGTCGCGTTGCTCGGCGAATGCGCGCACCGCTTCCTCGATCGCTCGGACGTCCGCCGCACAGGGCCGCAACGGCGGCCCGTAGAGATGCCACTGATGTGCGACGTCGCTTCCCCAGTACGGCGAGTGCGGCGACAGGCCCGCATCGGCGCTCTCGCCGGGCGACGCCATGAGCAATGGCGATCCCGACGATGGCATCAGGCCTCCCGCAGACGGCACATCAGCCGCGCCCTGCCGGGTCTTCGCTCGCGCGCTTGGCGTCGTCACGCGAGGCGACGATCACCTCCGGATACGGACGACCCGGCACGCACCGCCGGATTTCCAGGCCGGCCGAATGCAGCAGCGATCGATACTCGCTCGAGGTCCGCTCGCGCCCGCCAAGCACGACCATCATGTGCAGATCGAGCATCGCCAGGCTCTCCGACGGCGGCGCGCCTTCCGGCACGATGTTCTCGACCACGACGAGCGCGCTCGAGGGTTCCATCGCCTTGTGGCAGTGGCGCAGGATCGTTGCGCAATCGGCATCGCTCCAGTCGTGAAGGACATACTGGAGGATGTACACGTCACCGCCTGTCGGCACCGAATCGAGAAACGATCCGCCGGCGACGCGGCACCGGTCCAGCACGCCTGCCGCGGCCAGGACGGCCTGCGCCCTGACCACGACGTGCGGTTGATCGAATACGAGCCCCGTCGCATCGGGGTAACGCTGCAGGATATCCGCGATGAGCGCGCCGCTTCCGCCGCCGACATCGACGACGAGACCACAGCTCGAAAAGTCGTACATGTCCAATACCGAGCTCCTCGCGCGAGCCTGCAGGTCCGCCATTGCACGATTGAAAGACTCGTCGAGCTCGGGATGCGCTTTGCGGTGCTCCCACACGTTCATCCCGAATGCTGCGGGGAACGCCGGCTCTCCGGTCATCACGCTCTCGCCGAGCTTCACCCAGGCAGGGATGTACTCCTCGGCGCTGAGGATGGCACGCTCGCGAAGGCCTGATTCCGGATCGACCAGCAGTCGCCCCGCCTGCGCGAGGCGGACACCGCTCGCCTGGGACTCCACGACACCCAGTGCCTCGAGCGCGTTCAGGAATCGCCGCAAGGACGACCCATGTGCCCGAAGTCGCTTCGCAAGCTCGTCCACGCTCATCGGTCCCGCGTCGAGCTGGTCGAGGAGGCCCAGCTTGACCGCGGTGGCGATCACGCAGCTTGCGCGATAACCTTGCACAAGGCGCAGCATGCGGCCGGCGAGCGCCTCGGCCGACCCCGCGTCGACGGCAGCGTGCATCAGGCGTTGAGCCCGAAGAACTGGCGGATCCTGCGCACCAGCTCGCTCGCCCGTGTGCCGGTCGCCTGGGCGCGAGCCTCCGCGGAAAGCGAGGCCAGCGTCGCGTCGTTGGCCGCCTGGCGCGTCGCGACCGTGCGCGACATCGCTTCCGCGAGCTCGGGACGCGCTTGGATGATCGCTTCGAAACCGCGTTTGTCGAGGCGATAGCAAAGCGCCTCGGACTCGGCGACGATCGTTGCAGTTCGCGCCTGACCCGTCAGCAGCCCCATCTCCCCGAAAAATGCAGGCGCCGTGAGCTTCGCCAGCAGCTTCCGGCCCTGCTTCGGGTGCTCGCCGTCGCGGAAGATGGCGACTTCCCCGCGCGCCAGGATGTAGAGCGAATCCGAGGGCTCGCCCTGCCGGGTCGCGATGTCGCTGGGTGCGAACGGCGTGGGCGTCAATTGGGTGGCGAGCGCGTGCGTTTCATCATCGGTGAGCGGCGCGAATAATTCCAGTGATCGCAGCAGCTCGACGCGCGATTTCTGCTCGTTCGCACCCATGGTCGCGGCCATCGTGCGTGCCGAATGCAGGTAGAGATCCGAGCGCGAGATCGGAATCTCCATGCCCGCCCGTCCCAGCGCCGCGTACACGTGCACGCGGACGCGTGAGTCGGTCTCCAGGTAGGCCTTGAGATCGGTCAACCAGTAGTAGACGACATACCTGATCGCGCTCGACTCGAATCCGGCGCAGACGCAGTGCGCCAACGGCTTCGCAGCCACCAGCGGTATTTCGAAGCGCTCGAGCGCCGAGCTCACCACCGTCAGCACTTGTCCTGGAGTCCACTCGTAGCCGACACCGAACTCGATCGGCCGCCGCCACGGCACGCGCTCGTCGCCGCGGCGCCCGAGCAGCGTGACCTTGCTCTTCATGAGCTCGCCATTCGGGATGATGATCGTGACGTTGGTCACCGTTGCCAGCGCGGTGTAGCGCCAGCGGATGCTGACGACTTCGCCGGTGAGCCCGTCGACCTCGATCCAGTCGCCGATGCGGTAGGTGTTGTCGAGCTGAAGCGAAACGCCGCCGAGGAGATTGTTGAGGGTGGCTTGCGCAGCAAAGCCAATCGCGCCAAGTACCACCGTGGACGAAACCGTGATGGCGGTCAGGTTTACGCCTAGCGCGTCCATCCGGAACAGCGCATACACGGCCAGCGAAATGAACATGCTCACTTCGCTCAGGATCCGCGGCACGGCCCGCCGCGCGAGCAGCACGTTACCGAGGAACGCGATCCAGATCCGGAAATTGCCGAGCGCGACGATCAGGAGGCAGATCTCGCGTGGGATGACCGCGATCGCCAGATGCGGCGGAATGAACTGGAAGCGCGAGAGAAGCGCCAGCGCGCCGAGTCCGAGCACGATGACGAACATCGTGACGATTTGCGCCCGACGCAGATCCGGCCGGAAGCGCGCCGTGATCAACCCAAGAAGCAGGGCCACGGCACTGAAACCGAGCGCTTCCTGCAGCGTGATCGTCTCAACCATCGGCGAGATTTCCCCTCCCTGGCCGACGCGGGGCGCCGGCCAGCGCGGATTATACGGCCCGCCAAGCAGTCTGCCGAATCGGCCTCGGCTCGGTTATCCTTCGCTCATGATGCGCACCGGCGGCCAAATACTGGTCGACAATCTCGTCGCTCAGGGCGTCGAGCTCGCCTTCTGCGTTCCCGGTGAGAGCTATCTGCCGGTGCTCGACGCGCTCTACGCGGTGCGCGAGAATCTCCGGCTGATCGTCTGCCGCCAGGAAGGTGGCGCCGCGTACATGGCCGAGGCCTTCGGCAAGCTGACCGGTCGCCCTGGCATCGTGTTTGTCACGCGAGGACCGGGCGCCTCGAACGCCGCGATCGGCATCCATACCGCAGCGCAGGACTCCACACCGATGATCGTATTCGTCGGCCAGGTCGGCGGCGACTTTGCCGATCGCGAGGCATTTCAGGAGATCGACTACCGGCGCATGTTCGGCAGCATCGCCAAATGGGTTGCCCAGATCGATCGCGTCGAGCGCGTTCCGGAATATGTAGCGCGCGCGTTTCGCATCGCGCAATCGGGCCGCCCCGGCCCGGTCGTGCTCGCCCTGCCCGAGGACATGCTTGCCGGGACCGCCGAGGTCGCCGATACCGCGAGGGTCGCGCCACCGGCGGTGCATCCGAGCTCATCGCAACTCGGCGAGCTGCGCTCGCTGCTGGCAGCCGCGAAGCGCCCGATGGTGATCGCCGGCGGCAGCGGTTGGAGCGCACGGAGTTGCGCCGATCTCACGCGCTTCGCCGAGGCCAACGCGTTGCCCGTCGCCTGCGCGTTCCGCAACCAGGACGTCTTCGACAATCGTCACGCGAACTACGCGGGCGACGTCGGCATCGGCATCAACCCCAGGCTCGCCGCCCGGGTGCGCGACGCCGACGTGCTGCTGGTGATCGGCGAGCGGCTGGGCGAGGCGGTGACCGGCGGCTATGCGCTGCTCGATGTGGCCCAACCCAGGCAGGCGCTGATCCACGTGCATCCGGGCGCCGACGAGCTTGGGCGCGTCTACCAGCCGGCGCTCGCTATCGAAGCGTCGATCGGGCCCTTCTGCGCCGCGCTGGCCGCGCTGTCGCCGATCGCCGGGCCGACGTGGTCGGCAACTCCTGCTGCGGCGCACGCGGAGTATGTCGCGTGGCAGACGCCGCAGTCGATGCCGGGCGCGGTCGACCTCTGGAGCGTGGTCGCGACCTTGCGCGATGCATTGCCCGAGAATGCGATCCTCACCAACGGCGCAGGCAACTACGCGACCTGGCTGCACCGGCTGTATCGTTATCCTCGTTATCGCAGCCAGCTCGCGCCGTATAACGGGTCGATGGGCTACGGCGTTCCGGCGGCGATCGCGGCCAAAGCCGTGCATCCCGACCGCGTCGTCATTTCGTGGAACGGCGACGGGTGCTTTCTGATGAACGGGCAGGAGCTTGCGACGTCAGTTCAGTACCAGCTGGCGATCGTCTTCATCGTGATCGACAACGGCATGTACGGAACGATCCGCATGCATCAGGAGCGCCAATACCCGGAGCGCGTCTACGGCACCGACCTCGTCAATCCCGACTTCGCCGCACTCGCACGTGCGTATGGCGCAGGCGGTGAGACCGTGCGCCGCACCGAGGAGTTCGCACCGGCGCTCGAGCGCGCGCTCGCCGCGAACAGGCCGGCACTCCTGCATCTCATCGTCGATCCGCAGGCGGTCACGATGAACGCCACCATTGACGAGCTGCGCCGGCAGGCGAACCGTGGGCATCGGACCTGACGCCTACCGAGCCGGACCATGACCCTCGCTGCGAACGCTACGCTTCTTGCCGTTTCTTCGCTATCGGTCGAGTTCCGAAGCTCCGAGCGCGTCGTTGCCGCGGTGCGCGACGTATCGTTTAACGTCGGCCGCGGCGAGACGATCGCCATCGTCGGCGAATCCGGATCGGGGAAGTCGGTGACCGCGCTGTCGCTGATGCGCCTGGTCGAGCACGGCGGCGGCCGCATCCTGTCCGGGCGGCTCGACTTCACGCGGCCGGCCGGGGAGCGGATCGACCTCGCCCGCGCCAGTGCAGCGACGATGCGCGGGATCCGCGGCGCCGAGATCGCGATGATCTTCCAGGAGCCGATGACCTCGCTCAATCCCGTGTACACGGTCGGCGAGCAGATCGCCGAGTCGATCCGGTTGCACCAGGGCAAGGATCACGGCACGGCGCGGCGTGAGGCACTGCGTATGCTGGAGCAGGTGCGCATTCCCGAAGCCACGCAAGTCCTCGACCGGCATCCGCACCAACTCTCCGGCGGCATGCGGCAGCGGGTGATGATCGCGATGGCGCTCTCCTGCAAACCCGCGCTGCTGATCGCCGACGAACCCACGACTGCGCTCGACGTGACGATTCAGGCGCAGATCCTGGAGCTCGTCCGGACGCTCCAGGACGAGATGCACATGGCGGTCATCTTCATCACCCACGACATGGGTGTGGTCGCCGAGGTCGCGGAGCGCGTCCTGGTGATGTATCAGGGCGAAAAGGTGGAAGAAGGCGCGGCGGAAGCGATTTTCCATGCGCCGCGGCATCCGTATACGCGGGCGCTCCTCGCGGCCGTACCGAAGCTCGGCTCGATGCAGGGCACCGATCGGCCGGCTCGTTTTTCCCTGGGCGCATCGAACGACCCGGAAGCGCAACCGATCGAGTCAGGGTCAGCCGCAACGACGCCACTACTCAAGGTTCGTTCGCTCACGACGCGGTTCGACCTGCGCTCGGGCTTTTTCGGCCGCGTACGCCGACGTGTGCACGCGGTCGAGCAGGTGAGCTTCGATCTCGCCGCCGGCGAGACGCTGGCGCTGGTCGGCGAATCCGGATGCGGGAAGTCGACCACGGGACGGTCGCTGCTGCGACTGGTCGACATCGAAGGAGGCAGCATCGAGTTCGGCGGCCGCGACATCGCGCGTCTTCCCACGACGGACGTTCGCCCGTTGCGCCGCGAGATCCAGATGGTGTTCCAGGATCCTTATGCCTCGCTCGACCCGCGGCTCACGGTCGGGTTTTCGGTGGCCGAGCCGCTCTATGTGCACGGCATCGCTCGCGGCGCGGAAGCCGAGGAACGCGTCGGGTGGCTGCTCTCCCACGTCGGACTCACGCCCGAGCACGCCAAGCGCTATCCGCACGAATTCTCGGGCGGGCAACGCCAACGGATCGCCATCGCCCGCGCGCTGGCGCTGCAGCCGAAGATCATCATCGCCGACGAAGCGGTGTCCGCGCTCGACGTTTCGATCCGCGCCCAGATCGTGAACCTCATGCTCGATCTGCAATCGGAATTCGGGCTGTCG
>VBCL01000016.1 GCA_005888865.1 Betaproteobacteria bacterium
ACTCCGGTCAGCTCGCTGATGTTCGCTGCCCCGAGCGTCTTCAGCCGCGCAATCACTTCCTGAACCAGCACTTCGGGCGCCGAGGCACCCGCGGTGATTCCGATCCGGCGCTTGTCGGCGAGCCACTCGGGACGAATCTCCTCCGCCCGGTCGATCATGTGCGCGCTTGCGCCGTGTCTGGCCGCGACTTCGCGCAGTCGATTCGAGTTCGAGCTGTTCGGGCTTCCGACGACAATCACCAGATCGCATTGCGGCCCGAGCAATCGGACCGCATCCTGCCGGTTCTGGGTTGCGTAGCAGATGTCGTCCTTTTTGGGCCCGATGATGTCCGGAAAGCGGCGCCGCAACGCCGCAACCACAGCAGCCGCGTCGTCGATCGACAGCGTCGTCTGCGTAACGTACGCCAGGTTCGTCGGATCGCGCACCTCGAGTCGCTCGACTTCGGCTGACGACTCGACCAGATAGATCCCCTCGGAGGCCTGACCCATTGTGCCTTCGACCTCGGGGTGGCCGGCGTGGCCAATCATGACGACCTCGCGCCCCAGCTCGCGCATCTTGACGACCTCGACATGCACCTTGGTGACCAGGGGGCAGGTCGCGTCGAACACCCTGAGCCCGCGCCTTTCGGCTTCGGCGCGCACCGCCCGCGACACGCCGTGCGCGCTGAAGACCACCGTGCTGCCGGACGGAATGTCGGCAAGCTCATCGACGAAGATCGCGCCCTTGCGCTGCAGGCCCTCGACGACGAACCTGTTGTGCACGACCTCGTGGCGCACGTAGATCGGTGCGCCGAACTGCGCGAGCGCCTGCTCGACGATGGCGATGGCGCGATCGACACCGGCACAGAAACCACGAGGATTGGCGAGCAGGACATCCATGATCAGTGCGTCAATGAACAGCGGCAGGCCCATCGCGGCGCCGGCGGAAACTGTCGAAAATCAGCAATGCGGCGCCGACCGTGATCGCGCTATCGGCGACGTTGAAAGCAGGATAGTACCAACCCTCCCAATGGAAAAGCAGGAAGTCGACCACGCGGCCGAGCGTCAATCGATCCCAGAGATTGCCCAGCGCGCCACCGAGGATGAGTGCGAGCCCGGCGCAGTACCAGGCGTCGCCGCCCTTGCGCAGCAGCCATATGATGAGGCCCGCGGCGGCGATCGCAACGGCCGAGAAGAGATACCGCGCCCAATCCCCCGCGTCACGCAGAAAGCTGAACGCGGCGCCCGTGTTGAATGTGAGCACCAGGCTGAAAAAGCCGGTCACCACGCGTTGGTCGCCCGGATGCAGCGCAACGATCAGGGCCCACTTCGCGAGCTGATCGATCGCAATCACCGCGGCGCTCAGACCCAGCCAAGCCAACCCGCCGCGCCTATCGATCATGATCGGGGTGGCCGGCGCGTCACGCGAAAGCGCGCGGCTCGCCCGCGCCGAACAGGTTGGCCACGCAGCGGTCGCAAAGCCCCGGATGACGCGAGTCCGCGCCGACGTCGGCCCGGTAGTGCCAGCAGCGCTCGCATTTGCGGTGCTTGCTGGGTTCGACATGAACTTCGACGGACTCGCCGCGCCGAACCGTCGCAGCCGACGTGATGAGCACGAACCGAAGGTCATCGCCCAGGCTCGTTACTGCGTCGTAATGCTCGCCCCCGGTGACGACTGACGCCTCGGCCTGCAGCGACGACCCGATCTCACCCTTGGCGCGGAGTTCCTCGATTTGTTTCAGCGCCACGACCCGCACGTCGCGGATGCGCCGCCACTTCGCGGCGAACTCGGGCGTGACGCCGAGATCGGCAACTTGCCTGCACCACGTCCCGGCGAATATCGTCGGGTCTTGCGGCCGCAGAATCCGCCAGGCTTCCTCGGCGGTGAAACTCAGGATCGGTGCCATGAACTTGAGCATCTCGTCGCGGATCAGCGCCAGCGCCGTTTGCGCCGAACGCCGTGGCCGACTCATCCGCGGCGTCGTATACAGGCGATCCTTCAGGATGTCGAGGTAGAACCCGCCCAGCTCCTCGGAGCAGTAGCTCTGTAGCTGCTGCACCACCGGGTGGAACTCGAATTTTTCGTACGAGACGGCGAACTCCGTGAAGTACGAGTTCGCGACCGCGAGCGCGTAGCGGTCGAGCTCGAAAAGCTTCGACACGGGGACGGCGTCGGTCGCCGGGTCGAAATCGGCCGTGTTCGCCATCAGGAAGCGAAGCGTATTGCGGATGCGCCGATAGCCCTCCACCACGCGCTTGAGGATCTCGTCGGAGATGAACAACTCGCCCGAGTAGTCGGTGGCGGCGACCCACAGCCGCAGGATCTCCGCGCCGTACGTGCTCGAGATTTTCTGCGGCGCGACGACGTTGCCCTTCGACTTCGACATCTTCATGCCCGCGCCATCGACCACGAACCCGTGCGTGAGCAAGGCGTTGTACGGCGGACGCCCATTGAGCATGCTCGAGGTCAGCAGCGACGAATGAAACCAGCCGCGATGCTGGTCCGACCCTTCGAGGTAGAGATCGGCCGGAAAGCCGAGCTCTTTATCGCGGCGAAGCACGGTTTCGTGGGTCGACCCGGAATCGAACCACACGTCGAGCGTGTCGGTAAGCTTGCGATACTGCGCGGGATCGACGCCGAAATCCTCGTGCGTCGACTCGAACCAGGCTTCGATTCCGCCGTGCTCGACCTTCGTCGCCGCCAGCTCGAGCAGCGCCGGTGTGTCCGGGTGCAGCTCGTCGCTGGCGACGTCGACGAAGAACGGCAGCGGCACGCCCCATTGGCGCTGGCGAGATAACGTCCAGTCGGGGCGGTTGGCGATCATGCCGGCGAGTCGCGCCTTGCCCCAGGCCGGAAAAAATCGCGTCGCTTCCACACCGCGCAGCGCCGTGGTACGCAGCGTCTGCGCTGGCTTCACGCCACGCCAACCCGGAACGTCGTCCATGCCGGCGAACCACTGCGTCGTCGCGCGATAGATGATCGGCGTCTTGTGCCGCCAGCAATGCATGTAGCTGTGCTTCCACGGTTCGCTGTGCAGCAGCGCTCCGACTTCGGCGAGCTTGTCGACGACCTTCGGATTCGCGTCCCAGATTTTCATCGCGCCGAAAAACGGCAGATCCTGTGCGTAGCGACCGTCGCCCTGAACGGGATTGAGGATACTTTCGTCGCTCATGCCGTAGCGGCGGCAGGTGTTGAAGTCGTCGATGCCGTAGGCCGGTGAGGAATGCACGATGCCGGTGCCCTGCTCCAGCGTGACGAAGTTGCCGAGGTAGACCGGCGACGCGCGGTCGTAGAACGGATGGCGGAACGCCAGCCGTTCCAGCTTCGCTCCCTTTGCGGTGGCGATCGATTT
Source organism: Betaproteobacteria bacterium (assembly GCA_005888865.1). Lineage (GTDB taxonomy): Bacteria > Pseudomonadota > Gammaproteobacteria > Burkholderiales > Casimicrobiaceae > PALSA-1003. The sequence continues at coordinate 3,332 of VBCL01000016.1, forward strand.
TCCGTCGAGTCCGTAACGCTCCAGGCAGCGCTCGACGAGGTCCACGGCGAGCACCAGGTGCCCGCGCCGCGTCGCAACCAGCGCGTACTCGACGTCCGGATGCACGTTCAGCGCCTGGTTGGCCGGAATCGTCCACGGGGTCGTCGTCCAGATCACCGCCGCGATCGCCGCGTCGGGAGGTGCGTCGAGCCCGAACGCCCGCGCGAGCTTCACCCGCTCGGCCGGATCGGTCAGCGGAAACGCCACGTCGATCGCAACATCCTCGCGATCCTCGTATTCGACTTCGGCTTCGGCGAGCGCGCTGTGGCAATCGAAGCACCAGTTGACCGGCTTGAGGCCGCGGTAAAGGTACCCCTTCTCCAGCAGGCGTCCGAGCGTGCGGATCTCGTCCGCCTCGTTGCGATAGCCCATCGTGGCGTAGTGATGGCTCCAGTCGCCGAGGACGCCGAGGCGCTGGAAATCCGCCTTCTGCAGCGCGATCTGCTCGGTCGCGTATGCGCGGCAAAGCCGCTGCGTGTCCGCGATCGACAGGTGCTTGCCGTAGGTCTTCTCGATCTGCACCTCGATCGGCATGCCGTGGCAGTCCCAGCCGGGAACGTACGGCGCGTCGAAGCCGGCGAGCTCTTTGCTCTTGACGACGATGTCCTTGAGGATCTTGTTGACCGCCGTGCCGATGTGGATCGCGGCATTCGCGTACGGGGGCCCGTCGTGCAGGATGAACTTCGGCCGCCCGCGACTGGCGATGCGGATCGCCTCGTAGACTTTCCGCTGCTGCCAGTCGGCGATCCAGCCCGGTTCGCGCCTGGCGAGGTCGCCGCGCATCGGGAACGGCGTGTCGGGCAGATTCAGCGTCGACTTGTAATCGGTCTTCGGATCGTCGGGCATCGATTCGTCAATTCCGGGTCGAGAAATATTCGCGGACCGATGCAACGTCGGCGCGGATCTGCTGCGCGAGTGTGTCGAGATCGGCAAAGCGCTCTTCGTCGCGCAGCTTGTGCAGGAATTGCACGCGGATGCGCCGTCCGTAGATCGCTTGCTCGAAATCGAAGATGAACACTTCGAGCAGCGGCCGGGCACCGGCCTTAACGGTGGGCCGCACGCCGAGGCTCGCCGCGCCGATCCGCGGCTCGTCGCTCAAGCCCCGCACCCGCACGGCAAAAATGCCCGACAGCGGCGGCTTGTGTTGCAATCGAACGTTGGCGGTCGGAAAGCCGAGGCTTCGCCCGAGCTTCTCGCCGTGCGCGACATGCCCCGATATCGCATACGGCCGGCCGAGCATCTCGGCCGCGCGCTCGAGATCGCCCTTGGCGAGCGCTTCGCGGATCGCCGTGCTCGAGATCCGCTGCGCGCCCAAAGTCACCGTCGGCATCGTTTCGACACTGAAGCTGCGGCCCGACGCGCGAAGGAGCGCCAGGTCTCCGGTCCGCCCTCGGCCGAAGCGGAAATCCTCGCCGACCAGTATCCAGCGCGCGCCCAGCGAGCGCACCAGGACCCGGTCGATGAATTCGGGCGCGGTGAGGCCCGCCAGCCCGGCGTCGAAGCGCGCGATGTGCACGCGCGCCACACCGAGCGCAGAGAACATCTCGAGCTTGTCGCGCAGCGTCGACAAGCGCGGCGGCGCGCTGCCCGGCGCGAAGAACTCGCGGGGATGCGGATCGAAGGTGAGCACCGTCGGCGGCAGCGCCAAGTCCTCGGCGGCTTCGACGAGGCGCGCGAGCATCGCCTGATGGCCGCGATGAACGCCGTCGAAGTTGCCGATGGTCAGTGCGACGTGATGCGAGGCGGGGGTGAATCCGCGGAAGACCTGCACGCTCTAGGGCTCGTGAGATTGCCGGAAGGCATTGAAAAACTTCAATTTTACCTTTGCAACGCTCCTCCGGTCCAGCGTTTGGGCGACAGTCGTGTCAGGCGCGCATCGGCGCCGGCCATTCGCGCCAGCCCGCGAGCAAAGGAAAATACAGCGCCAGCCGAATGGGCCGGCCGTCGAGCGCGCCCATCGCGGCAGCGTAGCTTTCGAGTTGCGCGCGATAGCGCTCGCACTCGCGGTCGAGGAATGCTTCGAGGTCCGTCCCCTCGTGCCGAGAGAGCTTGAAGTCGACGATCCATCGGATGCCGTCCGCATCGACGAAGGTCCGGTCCAGCACTCGATGCAAGAACGCGCCATCGCGCCACTCGGTCAACGCGTATTCGCTGCGTGCATCCAGGTGCCGCGAATCGAAAAGCCACCGCCCCCGCGGATCACCGAGCGTGTTCTCGATCGCCGCCAGAACCTGCTCCACGGCGGTACCCGCTTCGGCGCCGGTGAATCCGAGCGCCCCGAGCTCGCGCTCGACGCGCGCGCGCTCCGCGCCTGCACGTTCCCGCGTCCACCGCTCGAGTCCACCTTCGGCCATCCGCCGCAGCAGCCGATGGGCGACCACGCCGATCTGTCGCGCCGTCTCGCGAACCCAGTCGAACTCGATGACCTCGCGCTCCGCGCGTACGGCCGGTTGCGCAGCGGCGGGCGCGCTCTCCGGCGGCGACGGCAGGCGCCATCCGATCGGCAGGCGCAGCAGCGGCACGCCGACCTCCGGGGGCGGTTGCTGCGGCGCCGGGCGATGCGCTGGCACCGCGGGAAGGTCCAACGCCGGCCAGAGCGTTTCCAGCAGTGTCTTGCGTGCAGGCGTTTTCCAGCGCGCGCTGCCGTCGGCGTCGCGCTCGACATCGAGCGCCGCACTGAGATGCAGACTCCGCTTCGCCCGCGTGCAGCCCACGTACAGCAGCCGGCGCACCTCGGCATCGTCCTCGTCGGCGTCGAGCGAGCGCAGGTAGGCGTCCACGGAATGCTCGTTACCGCGGGCGAGCCCGCGCGCACGGATCGGCGCGAGCAGCAGTCCGGCCGCCCGCTCGCGCCAGAGCAGCAATTGCGGTTCAGCCGGTCTCGTGGCCCGCGAAAGACCGGGCATGATCACGACGTCGAACTCCAGTCCCTTCGCCCGATGCAGCGTCATGACCTGGACGCGCGTCGACGCGTCGATCTCCGGCTCCGCATGAAGCGCGTCAAGCGCAGTGCAGAACGCCGGCCAGTCCGGAAGATCTGCGCCGACGGCGTGTTCCGCGATGAGCGCAAAGACGCGCTCGGCGGCGACGAGATCGATGGGCTCCGCAACGCAAGCGGGGCCGCCTAAGGCGAGCCAGACGCCCCGCACCATCGTAGACAGCGGCGCGCGCCCTCGATCGTGGAGCGCCGGTGCGACGGCAGCGGTGAAACGCTCGAACCCGATTCGCCCAGCCGGAGACAGCCGGGGACGGATGGACTCGACGCGCGGGCCGACGACCGCGTCGACGAGGCAGCCTTCCCCGCACGCCTCGTCGATTGCGAACAAATCGGCAAGGCTCAACCCGCACCAGGGCGCGCGCAGCGCCGCGAGCCACGCAGCCCGGTCCTCGGGCTGGATCAGCGCATGCGTGAGCGCCGCGAGATCAAGCATCGCCTGGCGCTCGGAGAGGCGATCGAGCTCGACCGCGGCAAAGCTGATCCGGGCAGCGCGCAACGCGGGCAGGAGCTGCGAGAGGTCCGTGCGCTTGCGTACCAGCACGGCAATCGTGAGAGCCGCGTCGGTTGCCTGCGCGGCACGGATGCGCGTGACTGCCATCTCCGCCTCGCTCACATCGTCGAGCGCGAAATCGAGCGTCACGGCAGGCTCGAACGATTCGCGGCGCGCCGCCTGCGCCGGCTTGAACGCCACGGCGCCGCGAGCCGGCGCGTCACGCGGCGGCAGCACATGCGGAAAGGTGCCGTTGACCCACTCGACCAGCGCGCGCTGGGCACGGAAGTTGCGCGACAGCGTCAGCGGCTCGACGGCGACGCCACCGACCCGCTGGCTTCGCTGCGCCTCGAGAAACAGTCCCACGTTGGCGTCACGGAACCGATAGATCGACTGCATCGCATCGCCAACCACGAAGAGCGTCCGGCCGTCTCCGGCCGTCCATCCCGCGGTCAGATACCCGATGAGGTCGCACTGCGCCAGCGACGTGTCCTGGAATTCGTCGACCAGGAGATGTTCGATGCGCGCGTCGAGCGAGAGAAGCAGGTCCGATGCTCCCTCGTCTGTCTTCAAAGCGCGCAGCGTGACCAGCGTCGCCTCGCTGAAATCGATGCGTCCGTGCTGGGCGAACACGACCGACAAGCGTGCCGCCGCGCGCGGGAGGACATCGAGCAGGGCTTCGATGAACGACCACGCCGCGTCGTCGTAGCGCGGCGGCGGTAGCGTGCGCACCGCGTCCAGCGCGGCAGCGAGACCCGGGACCGCGGCAAGCTCCTCGACAAGGCCCTGCATCGACCGCTTGCGCTCGTCGCGCTCGGCGTGGCCTGCTTCACGCCGCTTGCCCTTGGGCGCGAAACCATGGCGTACATCCACGCGCCGGAGCAGCGCGCCGTCGGCGGTCAGTAACCAATCGGCAATCGCTTGCCAGTGGGCGAGGCCCTGCACATTGGTGGGCGGCAGTGCGGCTTGCTCAACGTGGGGCGCGAACGGATGTTCGGCATCGGCTTCGGCAAGTTTGCGTGCCGCGTACTGCGAAAGCACGGCGAGCCTCACCCGGATTGCGTGCGGCAGCAGCGCATCGAGTGCGGACACTACGGCGCCAATCTCCGACTCCAGCGCCTGCTCCAACGCCGCCCGCAGCGCGGCGTTATCGTCGGTGACGAGGTGGCGCAACCACTGCTCGCGTTTGCCGAGCATGCCGGCGATAAGATCGACCAGCCGATCGGCGTCGTTGTCCACGTGCTCGAGCAGGCGCCGCCACGACGCAGCGTGTGCGCCGGCGTCGTCCAGCTCGGCGCGTGCGGCCTCTGCGTAAAGCGACTCGGCGTGCTCGGTCGGCTGCGGCAGTGCGCCCAGCTTCGCCGTCAGCGGCGCCTGACGCATCAACGCCATGCACAGTGCGTCGATCGTGTGCACCTGCAATCGCGCGGCGTGCGCGACCAGGCCCCAACCGAGCGCCGCATCGCGCAAGAGCACCGCCCGCGCGAGGCGCCAGGTCGCCGCGCGATGAGGTTCGGAGGGCTGCGTCGGCCCGGCGTCGCGCAAAGCGCCGAGGATACGTTCGCGGATCTCCCCTGCCGCCTTGCGCGTGAACGTCATGGCCACGATCGACTCCGGTCGATCGACTCTGGCCAGCAGCGCAAGGTAGCGTTGAATCAAAAGCTCGGTCTTGCCTGATCCGGCAGGTGCCTGGACGATGAACGAGCGCGCAGTGTCCAGCGCCGCGGCGCGTTCTGCGGCGTCGCGGCTCGCGCCGTCGTCATTCATCATCGGCTTCGCCCCGGTTGAACCCGCGCGCCGACTCGATCCGGCACAGCGCCTGCAGCCCGCAGTTCGGACACGGCGAGGGCTTCGTACGCGGCGCTACCATCGCATGGCCTGCGGCGACCTCTCCAGCCAGCGCCGCGAGTCGGGTGCGCCACCAAGTCTCCAGACCCACCCACGTGCCCCCCGGCACGGCGGCAGCGGCGGACTCGAGCCCGGGCCAGGCGTGCTCGTCCGCGGCAACGCCCACGGCGGCCGCACCTTCCGCCCGCAATTCGGCGTAGGCGACCGCGCGCACCGCGAGCGTCGGTTGGGCGGCGCGCTGAGCGAGGGTGTAGAGCCCCAGTTGCGATGCGCGCGGGCGTTCGTCGAACCATCGTCTCGGCCGCTCGACCTGGCCGGTCTTGTAGTCGAGAATCGCCACGCCGCCATCGGCCAGCGCGTCGATGCGATCGCGACGCAGGCGGAACTCGAGTCCCGCGAGCTTGAGAGAAGTCTGCGATTCGATCGCCTGGACCGTAAACGGCGGTCGAACGCGTTCGACCGCGAGCCACGCGCGCAGCAGCGCGGCAAGCCGCCGCGCTTCGCCCTCGCGCAGCAGCCACGGCAACGTTCGCCATCGAGGCGCGGGCAGCAGAGGCAAGACGTGATCGACGGCGGTCGCGATGCGTTCGGTGAGCGCCTCTTCGGACAGCGCAACCAGCGACGCCTGATCTCCGGCGACGCTCCAGAATGTGGCCATGGCGGCGTGCGCCAGCATGCCGTGCTCGCGCGCCGACAGACCCGCATACGGCGCCGGCCACGGTTCGGCGCGCAGGCGGAAGCGGGCAACCGCCTGAAACGGGCAATCGCTCTGCGCCGCGATGAAACGCACGCCGCCGGGAGCTCGTCCCGCCGCCGGCGGCGGTGCGCGATGATCGGCAGTCTTGTCCAGCGTTACGCCGTGCGCGATCTCGCGCGCCCACACTCGCGGTCGCGCGGGCGCAGCCTGTTCGGGGTACGGCAGGATCAGCGCCGAGGGGGACAGCGCGTGATCGTCATGGTTGGCCGCGGAGCTGAAAACGACTTCCGGTGCAGCGCGGGCGAAGCGTGCCGTCAGATCCTCCGCATATTCGCGCTCCCGGCGCGCAGTGGCTCGCGGGACGTTGCGTTGGCGCTGCCACGCGAGCGGCAGCAGCGGGTTGGGCTTGAGCGCCGCCGGCCATCGATCGGCCGTGAGCCCGGCGACCCAGAGCGCGTCGAAGGCGAGTCCCGTTCCTTCCAGTACGCCGAGGATCTGGATCGGTGCTGAGCCGCCTTCGGGCTGAAACAGCGTTTCCGCAGCGAGCGAACGCAACGCGGCGAGTGCCCGCGCAGGGGCGAGTCGTGGCGCCACCGCACCGAGGCTCGCGAACTCCGCGAGCAGCCGTTCCCACGCTTCGCGTGCCTGGTATTCGCCGCTGTCGAGCGGGCGCGATCCGGGCCATCCGGTGGCGACGAGCCACCCGCGCCAGCCGTCCGCCCACTCGCGCGGCGTCGATCGACGCGCGTCCCGCCATGCGCTGCGTCCATCGCGCCAGCGCGCGGCAAGCTCGGGCGAGTCGCGTTGCAGCGTCGCGATCGCGTCAGAAAGGGTGACCTCGCGCCTGCCCTCTTCCAGCCACGCGCGTTCGACGCGCGCGCGCCGAGCCCATGCGGCATCGGCCGCCGGCAGATACGGCGAGCGCAGTACCGCGGCGGCGGTACCGACCCTCAGCGCGGATTCCGCGAGCGTGATCCGTTCGAGCGCAGTGCCGACGAGGGGCACCTCGGCGAGTGCAATGCCGAGCGAGATTTCGAAGGGCGGGATGGCCGCGGCACCAGGCAGGATTGCACCCGGGCAAAGCAGATCCTCGGCGAGCGCAACGATCTCGTCACGACGCGCCGCGAGATCCTCCACGACGATGCCGATCCGGGCCTCGGGTCGAGCGAACGCATGGCGGCGCGCCCAGTCGAGCGCCGCGGCAATCTCGTCGCGTGACGTCGCGGCGACGATGCGCGATGCTTTGGCGTCAAGATCGGGCAGGCTCTCGAGCCGCTGCACGTTCCGGCCGGCCGCGCGCAACGCCGCGAGCATTCGCTCCTGCTGGGGCGTGAGCT
>VBCL01000424.1 GCA_005888865.1 Betaproteobacteria bacterium
CCCTAGCACTACTTCGCCAGATTTTTCTTTCCATTCTGCGCGAAGTGAGTTCCATTGCGCGACGTGAACCTCTGCACCGGATGGGAGCAGCACCTTGAGCGATGGCTGTCACCGTTCCTCGACGCGCTCGGCGACAAGCGACGACGTCGATGGGCACCGCTGTACATCATGGGGCTGCTGCTGCCGGGCGAGCGCAAGAGCATGCAGCCGATCAGCTCGCGCGTCGCACCCGAAGACGAGGAACAGATCCACCATTTTGTGGGGACATCGTGCTGGGATACGGAGCCGTTAGAGACCGTGCTCTGGGAGAAGTGCGATGCATTGCTCGGTGGCGAGTCGTCGTACGTCATCGTGGATGACACGGGCCTGCCAAAGAAGGGGACCGAGTCTGTAGGCGTCGCGCACCAGTATTGCGGCGCGCTGGGAAAGCAGGCGAACTGCCAATGCCTCGTCTCACTTACGCTCGCGCGCAGCGACATCTTCGTTCCGGTTTGCTTGCGGCTCTACCTGCCAAAGGCGTGGGCTGAGGACCGGGCACGCTGCAAACGAGCGAAGGTGCCGCCCACGATCGGCTATCGCCCAAAGTGGCGCATCGCCCTGGACGAGATTGATCGCATGCGCGACGCCGGCATGCGATTCGGCTGCGTGCTCGCCGACGCCGGATACGGGACATGCGCAGAGTTTCGGCGCGGCCTCAGTGAGCGCGGGCTCTCGTGGGCTGTTGGGATCCTCTCTACGCAGAACATGTACGAGGAGGACGTGAAGGTCACGATGCCGAAGCCCAAGAAGACCGGCCGGCCTCGCGTCCATCCTCTGGTCGGGAAATCGCCCTGCGCCGCCGAACGCTTCATCGAACAGCACGCCGAGTTCGGTCGCATCGTCTGGCGAAAAGGAACGAAGGGAGCGCTCTCCGGCGAATTCGCCATCGTGCGTGTTCGTCCCGCCGATGGCGATCAGACGAGAGATGCTCTGCACCTTCCTGGCGATGCGGCTTGGCTGGTGTGCGAGCGCTTCAGCAACGGCGATCGCAAGTACTACTTGGTGAATCTGCCCGCGTCGGCCTCACGCAAAACGATCGTGGCAACGATAAAGGCTCGGTGGGCATGCGAGCAGGGCCATCAACAGATGAAGGAGGAACTTGGGCTCGATCACTTCGAGGGTCGATCCTGGTGGGGCCTCCATCATCACGCGCTCCTCACGATGATCGCTTTCGCGTTCCTTCAGACGCTGCGTCTCGCCGAAAATAAATCTGCGGCGTAGCGAGGCGACGCCTCTGCCCACGCTGCCGGCGATTCGCAGGCGCGTGGTCCATCGTCTCGTTGCGCCGTTGCTGTGCCGTGGCTGTCGAGGGCTGATGCGGCTCCTCGTGCCACCGTAAAAATCTGGCGAAGTAGTGCTAGGGACTGTTTTCAAACCCCTTTCCATCGGCCGAGAAGTGTGTTCCATCCTTCTTGATGGAACGATTGGTCCGGCTGACGGCCGAGCAATGGGCGAAGATCGAGCCGCTGCTGCCAAAGCCGACGAAAAAAGGGGGACGGCCCCCGAAGCCTCATCGGCCAAAGGTCGAGGCGATGCTGTGGATCCTTCGGACGGGCGCACCATGGCGCGACCTGCCCAGCGCCTATGGTCCGTGGGAGTCGGTCTACACAAGGTTCTCGCGATGGTCGCAGTCGGGCGTGCTGGCGCGGTTGTTCGCGGCGCTCTCGCGCGAGCGAGATGACGAAGGCTATCTGATCGATGCCACGATCGTGCGCGCCCATCAGGACGCGTCGGGCGCGGCAAAAAAGGGGGCCTCAAGAAATCGGGCGCTCACGCGGAGGTCCGTCCACGAAGATCCACGCCGTCGTTGACGCGCTCGGTAATCCAGTGAAGCTCGCGCTGTCGCCGGGCCAGACACACGAGATGAAGCTCGCCTACGAACTGCTCGGCGACATCGAGAACGCCTACGTCGCGGGCGATAGCGCATACGACGCCGGACCGCTCGTCGACCTGCTCTCCACAAACGGATGCACGCCTGTCATCCCATCCAATCCGACGCGCGCGACGCAGCGTGATTTCGACCGACATCTCTATCGAGAGCGGCGTCTTGTCGAGAACTTCTTCCAGCGCATCAAGCGACTGCGCCGCATCTCGATGCGCTTCGAGAAGCTTGCTCGCAACTATCTCAGCTTCCTGCATCTGGCCGCTGCGCTCATCTGGCTCCAATAAGCGCGTCACGCCCCGACCCCACACCCGCACTCGCACGCGACCCCGCACGCGGTCGTTCGTCGGTCGGTCACGCCCGACGCGCACGCCCCGCGCCGGCGCTCAACACGCTCGGCGCGAGCATGCGCGGCGCCGTCACGGGTCCTGCGCTACGAAGGGCATGACCGACCGACGAACGACCGCTCGCCCACGACTTCCGCATCACAAGTTGCTCGCGTACCACGTCGCGCTCGAGATGCTGCTCGCGGTGAAGTCCGCCAACATCCGCGATGCGAAGCTACGTGACCAAGCGATGCGCGCCGCCAAAAGCGCGGCACTCAATGTCGCCGAAGCCGCCGGTCGCGTGTCCCCGGCCGATCGTGCACGGGTCTTCGCCATCGCACGCGGCGAAGCGATGGAAGCTGCTGCGGCCGTCGAGATCGCTGTGCTCGCCGGCGACGCAGGCGACGACGCGCTCGACTCCTTGCTGCCGATCGCCGACCGCCTCGTCGCGCTGCTCACTGGGCTGTGCCGCTGAGCCATCGAGCGGTGCGCGTGCGCGTGCGCGTGCGGGGTTGGGGTTGGGGTTGGGGTTGGGGTTTGAAGACAGTCCCTAGGGTCACTTCTGCGTCGGAGATTCCGATGACCTCGACCCACGCCGAGGCGACGTTCGGCTGGACGGACTTGACCTCTATTTGCG
>VBCL01000017.1 GCA_005888865.1 Betaproteobacteria bacterium
CCCTGGTCGAGCTCGACATCGTCGATTCGCTCGAATTCCTCGTTCCTGCATCGAAGGCTCAGCACACTAGACCATGACAGCTCAAAGGCACCAAGCCACTCGGCCCGAATCCGCCGAAAAATGGGAGCACGCGGCGCACGAGGAAGCACGGATGGTACTGCCCGGCATCCAGACGCTGTTCGGGTTTCAACTGATTGCCGTGTTCAACGCACGCTTCAGCGAACTCGACACAGGCGACCGCGTCGTTCATCTTTCGGCGCTGGTGCTGATCGCGCTGGCCATCGCGCTCATCATGACCCCGGCGGCGTATCACCGGATTTCCGAGCAGGGGAGAACGTCGGTCTATTTCACGAAGCTGGCATCGACGCTCATCGCCGCCGCGATGCTGCCCCTGCTCATCGGGCTCAGCCTGGACATCTACGTCGTGACGCGAATCGCCATGGACAGCCGCGACGTCTGGCCCGGTGCTCTCGTGGCCAGCGCCGCGTTTGCAGTGTTCGTGAGTTTATGGATTGCGTTCCCGTATTGGCACCGGTCTCACCCTCCAAAAGCGAAGGCACGACTACCGGCTGGAGCCGATTCGTAACGCACCGGAGCAAGCGCGGACTCTTTACCCGCGATGTTTGGCTCGCGTACGGGCCGCCTTCTTCGCGGCCCCCGAACGGCCCGCGGCGCCCTTGGTCGTGACCGCCTTGCGTGCTGCCGCGGAACGAGCCGAGGCACCGCGCTTCGAGGCGGCCGAGCGGGCCTGGCGAGCAAGCGCGCCCTTGGACGCCGAACCGCGACCTTCGCGTTTGAGTGCCCCCGTGACGGCCCGCGACCGGGTGCGAGACGTCGAGTGCGGATGCGCGCCAGCCGCGAGATTGCGCTGGGCGTTGCGCACCGTTCGCTTGGAGGTCGTGCCTTCCTTCGGCGGGCGCAACCGCACGCCGGCGCGACGCGCCTTGGACAGCCCGATCGCAATGGCCTGCTTGGGCGATCGCGCTCCGTGCTTGCCTTCGCGTACATGATGCATCTCTTCCTTCACGAATTCGCCAGCCTGGGTACTCGCTGACTTCCCTTGCCGTCTGTCCTGCTTCGCACGTTCAATGGTCTGACGTCTGGGCATCCTTACCTCCGACATGGTGGGTTGTGGAAATGGCGACGGCATCCGGTTTCCGCCGAATGCCGTGCGAAACCGCGTGCGTGCATGCCGAGATCCTTGTGCATGGTCGCGGGAGGTGCGCAAGAATCTCAAACTCTCGCGCGGCAGGAGTTTCCCGCCGCGTCTGCGCAGATCGCATCCCACTCTCCGCTAGCCTCGGTCATAGAGGTTTGGCACAGGGGCCTCCCAAGAGTTCGGGTGTTTGCCTCGCCTCGACATTCGCGGATCAAACCAATCGTGATCGTGGTCGAATTTATCTTTGGCACGACAAGGAGGCGTCCATGCGCAAGGCAAAGACGACATCGGGCCGGGCAAGCTCACGAACCGGTCGCTACTGGTCCGCAGCGGTCACCCGACATAGCGACGCGATGACGATCGCGAAAGGGGTATTCCAGCGGGACGATCCGAACTCGATCGCGCGTTCGCTCAAGCGAGCTGCGGAGCACAGCAACCGCCGCAAATCGAGCCCCTTCAGGTCGGCGATATCGCTCCTGAATTTTTACATCAACCGGGCTGGCAAGAATCTGCCTGCCAGACGGAGAAACATACTCGAGCGCGCGAAAGGTGCATTGCGCAGTCTCTACGGCAAGTAATCCAGGACTAGGTCGTAAGGGCCGAAAACCCGACGGAGTGGTTCAAAGCAAAATTGGATGGAGACATCGATGTCCGAACACAAGGTACGTGAACACCTCGAACAAGCGGAGCGGAAGCAGAAGAAGTCGAAGCCTCGCAATCCCGAGCGTCCGCAGCGCGAAGCAAAGGGTGAGATGAAGGGCGAGACGAAGTCTCTCAAGGGCAAGCATGTCGCGATCCTGGCCACCGATGGCTTCGAGCAGTCGGAGCTCACCGATACGCGCGACGCGCTCGACCGTGCCGGCGCGACGACGACCGTGATCGCGCCTCATGCCGGGGCGATCAAGGGCTGGCAGATGAAGGACTGGGGTGACGAAGTCGACGTGGACCTGACCCTGGACAAGGCGCACGCGGACGATTACGACGCGCTGCTCCTGCCCGGAGGCGTGCTGAACCCCGACAAATTGCGGACCGACACCAGCGCGGTAACCTTCGTGCGCTCGTTCTTCGAGGCGGAAAAACCTGTAGCAGCCATCTGTCACGGCCCCATGATGTTGATCGAGGCCGACGTCCTGCACGGCCGGCGCGTGACCTCGTGGCCCTCGTTGCGAACCGACATCCGCAATGCCGGCGCCCAATGGAGCGACGAGGAAGTGGTCGTCGATCGCGGACTCGTGACCAGCCGCAAGCCCGCCGACATCCCTGCGTTCAACCGAAAGATGATCCAGGAATTCGCGGAATCTGCAGTGAGCACGCGGACCGACCGCAGCACGATCGAATGAGCCGGATCGAGTAGTTGCGGCCTGCTTCAGGCGGGAGCGGGAGAATTAGCCCGCATCGCCTAGATCTCGTTCGCGGGTCGCGGCAGGGCGGGATAGTTCCTCCCGCGAGCACGTCGAGATGCCCGGCCGCGCCTACGTTGCCGATTTCCGCAGCCATATGCAGAAGGAAGAAGGGACGATTCTTCCTCTGGCATATAATACTTTGCTCGCCGATGACGAGGGCAGCGGCAGGTGAGTTGTCGCGGCTCGCCGGCCGGGGCGATGCAGCCAGCCCATACGACAATGAAACTCACTGTCCAGCAGCCAAGCGCGCGCGAGATCAAGATCAAGCTGCTGCTCGCCGGCGGTCAGTCGGCGGCACTCGTCGTGCCGCCCGAGCATCCCGTGCTTGCGCAGCTTCTCGCGGCAGTCGCCGGCGCCGACGGTGGCTCGCACGCCCCTCATCCGTCGGTGTTCCAGATTCCGATGGAAGGCGGCCGAGCGTCGCTCGCCTTCGCCGCGCACCAACTCGTCGGGGTGATCACCGATCCTGCCGTACTGATCCACGGCGATGCGCCGAGCGATGCGGACGTGGCAGTCCGGGTTCCGTCGTCTGCCGTGGCCGCCGCGGCGGCAGCCACGGGTGCCGCGCAAGACCAGGGCGCTCTGGTGCGTCATCCGGTCGTGCAGATCGACTCGTTCCTCACGGGCTCCGAACTCGCGTGGCTGATGCAGCTGGTCTTTGCCGCAGAGAGCGCCTTCGTGCCGGCGCGCGTCAGCGACAACAAGGAAGACTACCGCCACTCGTTCATGATGAGCGCCCCGGATGCGTTGAAGCAACTCTTCGTCTCGAAGATCAATGCCGTCATGCCCGAGGTGATGCCGCAACTGCGCCTGGGCCGATTCGCCGTCGGAGCGATCGATTGCCAGGTGACCGCGAGCGTCGACGGCAGCTATTTCAAGGTCCATACCGACGCGGGCGTGAATGAGACCTACAAGCGGCAATTCACTTACGTGTACTACTTCAACCGCGAGCCGAAAGGCTTCACCGGCGGTGAGCTTCGCGTCTACGACGACACGATTCGCAACGGCAAGCTTGTGGCGACCGAGTCCTACCAGTTGATCGAGCCGCGACACAACAGCATCGTATTCTTCCAGGCGGCCATCATGCACGAGGTGATGCCCGTGCACGTTCCCTCGAAGCAATTTCGCGACTCGCGCTTCACCGTCAACGGCTGGATCGAACGCGAGTGACGCGGGCGTAGCCTGCGTCGAGCACGGAGCGTCGGTGCGCGAGCGTTAGATCGGTGTGCAGAAGATCACCTGGTTCGGTCCGAAGCCCTGCGGGACCCAGGCGCGGTTGATCATCGCCCGGCGCACCGACAGGTCGATGCTGTGGCGCTGGCTGGCGTCCTGACGATTGTCGAAGAAGCGGTACGCCGGCAGCGTTCCCGCCGGGCAAGCGCCGGCGGCGTCGGGCAGCAACACGTAGAACGCCGCCTGCAACTCCAGCGTCCAGGCCCCCGGCCAGTGGGCGATGATGAACTGGCACTCCGTCGCGTCGGCCGTGAAGTAATGCGAGTCGATCAGCGGGAGGCCGCTGAAGAAGCGGCACACCGGCACGGCGGTGATCGGCGCTAGCAGCGGGTCGGTCCAGGCGTAGAACAGCTCGCCGGTGCGCTTCCACGTCGCGCTGAATAACGCATCGACGACTGCGACCTCGGCCGGACTCGCCGACAGGAAGTAATGATCCTTGTCGGCGCGATAGTATTCGATGACCGGCACCGTGCCGGGCGGCGCCGTGCCCGTTCCCGGGAGGGTGCTCTGGAGCGCGAGGCTGGCATCGAGCAGGCCCGAGCCGCATGCGCTGCTGACGCCGCATGCCGTGCCGAGCGGGAAGCTGCGTGTCGTGCCGGTGATGATGTCCTGGATGCGTCCGGGTGTCAGGTTGGGGTTGCGCGCGATCATCAGCGACGCCGTTGCGGCAACGTACGGAGCAGCAAAGCTCGTTCCGACGGCGAACTCGTAGTCCGGGTTGCCGGGACCGGCACTGCCATCGTTCCCGGTCGACACGATCCAGTCGGCCATTGCACCGTCGCCTCCGGGTGCGGACAGATCGATGCGCCTGCCGAAGTTCGAGTAGCTGGTGATGTCGCCCTGGCGCGTGTTCGCGCTGACGGTGATCACGCCACTGCAATTCGCAGGAGAAAAGTTGCTGGCATCTTCGCTGGCATTGCCCGCCGCGGCGACGATGACCGTGCCCTGCGCCAACGCGGTGTTGACCGCGTCCTGAAACGCCTGCGGACACGAGCCAAGGCCGCCCAGGCTCATATTGATGACGCGGGCGGGGTTGGGATTCGGCGGCACGCCGGCGACCGGCACTCCGGCGGCCCACAGTATGCCGTCGAGAATGTCGTCGAAGGTCCCGCCGCATTTCCCGAGCGCGCGCACCGGCAGTATCCTGGCGTTCCAGTCGAGGCCCGCGATGCCCACGCCGTTGTCGGAGTTGGCGGCGATGAGGCCGCTGACGAACGTACCGTGGAAGAAGCTGGGCTCGGCGGGGGCGCCGTCGCCGCACTCGTTGTCGCCGGTCCCGTCGCCCGGATCGCTCGGGTCCGAATCGCGGCCATTACCGTCTTTGGCCATCACCGGATCGCTGATGAAGTCGTAGCCCGGCAAGATTCGGCCGGCGAGATCGGGGTGCGCCGTGATGCCGGTGTCGATCACCGCGACCGTGACGCCGGGGCTGCCGATCTGCAGGTCCCACGCCGTGGGGGCATTGACCCCGCCCGAGCCGGCCGAGAGCGCCCATTGCTTGCTGAAAAGCGGATCGTTCGGAACGCGGGTTGGAAGGACGCGGCGCGCCGGATCGGCGTACTGCACCGCGGTGTCGATCTGCAGTTGCTCGGCCATGCCGGCCAGCAGGTCTTCGGGCACCGGTTCGGCGAGCGCGAGCACCCAGACGCTGCCGATCTGACGCTCGACCGCCAGCGGTAGCCCGACCAGGTCCGTCCAGCGCGGCAGAAGCACGCTCCAGTCGGGTGTGGCGTCGCCGACAAGCCGCACCATCAACTTGCGCCCCTGGAACGGACTCAGGCTTAGCGCTTTGGCGGTGGGCGCTGCCGGTTCGATCGTTTCCGCCCACAGCACGCTCCGGTCGTCTCGAAGCTTGCGCAACAGGGCCTTGGCATCGGCAGGGGAGAGTGGCTGGCCGAGCGCGAATTCGAGGCCGCCGGTCCGCGTGGTTGCGGATAAGGTCAAGGGCACGCCGGCGAGCGCCTGCAGCCTGGCGAGCGCGTCGGGCGGCAGCACCCCCGCAGGTGCAGCGTACGGATGCAGCATCAGCCGGATCCGGACGACGTCCTGTGCGCTCGCTGCCGCGGCGAATCCCGCGAGCAGGCACGCCAGACCCAGGCGACACCATGGTCGTTGCAGCATGACGGACTCCCCCGATTTCCACACCCGGTCGGCGCCCCGCCTCTCGCCGCCCCCGGTGCAGGTCGGGGCATCCTACACAATGACAATGGAATTGTCAGCCCGAACCGCGGCGAAGCCGGCAGGAACCGGGGTTCCTTGTGGAAAAGCGACATCGCGAGCGGCGACCGTCGCTTGGGCGCCGCAATGGCGGCAGGAATCAGGTTTCTGCGGTCAGCGGCCGGCTCACCGGAGGGAGCGATTCGCGATACGGCGAGAGCAATTTGACCATTTGCGCGAAAATCCGCGGATTTGCGGCAATTATCTGTCCGCCGTAAAGATATTCCGCGTCACCCGCCAGATCGCCGACCAGCCCGCCCGCCTCGAGGATCAGGAGGCTCCCGGCCGCCACGTCCCAGGGATTGAGACCGACTTCCCAGAATCCGTCGTAGTAGCCCGCTGCGACGTAGGCGAGGTCGAGCGCCGCCGCGCCGGGACGCCGGATGCCGGCGGCTTCGATCGTCATGGTGCGCATCATGCGCATGTACGCATCGAGGTGCTCACCGTGACGGTAGGGAAACCCGGTGCCGATCAGGCATTCCTTGAGGTGCTGCCGGCGCGAGACGCGCATGCGGCGGTCGTTGAGGAACGCGCCGCGGCCGCGCGTCGCGGTGAAAAGGTCGTTATGCACCGGATCGTAGACGACCGCCTGCGTGATCTGACCCTTGTGCTGGAGCGCGATCGACACGCAGTATTGTGGAAAACCGTGCAGAAAGTTGGTCGTGCCGTCGAGTGGATCGATGATCCACACGTGCTCCGCTGCGGCGTTGGAGCCTTTCGCGGTGCCTTCCTCTGCTAGAATCGCGTGATTCGGATAGGTCGCGTGCAGTGTCTCGACAATCGCGGCCTCCGCCGCGCGGTCGACTTCGCTGACGAAGTCCTTGGGGCCCTTGGTCGTGACGGTCAGCAAGTCGAGGTCGCGGGCGCCGCGATTGATGACGCTGCCGGCGCGGCGCGCGGCCTTGACCGCGGTCGTAAGCATCGGATGCATGATCGCCGAAATCCAGTGGGTGCCGGGTGCCTTCGGACTGCTCGCGCCGGGCGTTGAAGGCCGGGCAAACCGCGCATTCTACGCGCATTTCCTTGCGCATTTCCGTGCGCACTTCGGTGCCGTCCCTTGCCTGAACCTGAGCTGAGCGCTTTGCCGCTCGACAGGATCCGAGTGGTCCTGTGCGCGACCAGCCACCCGGGAAACATCGGCGCTTCGGCGCGCGCGATGCGAGCGATGGGTCTGTCGCGACTCGTGCTCGTCAACCCGCGAACGTTCCCGCACCCCGACGCCGACGCGCGCGCCGCGGATGCGACCGCGCTGCTGCACGAGGCGATCGTGGTTGGGTCGCTGGACGCCGCGCTTGCGGGGACGAGCCTGGCGATCGGCTACTCGGCACGGCCGCGCGAGTTCGCAGGCACGGTGCGCTCGGTGCGCGACGCAGCGGCTGACGCGATTCGTCACGCCGCTGGCGGCGAGGTCGCGCTGGTCTTCGGCGGAGAAATGTCCGGCCTGTCCAATGCCGAGCTCGCGCGCTGCCCGATCGTCGCGACGATTCCCGGCGAGCCGGGGCGGGCGTCGCTCAACCTCGCCGCCGCGGTGCAGGTCGCCGTCTACGAACTCTTCGTGGCCGCGCACGGCGAACGTGTGTGGCGGGCGCCCGCGTTCGAGCCCGCCAGGCTCGACGAGATCGAAGCGCTTCTTACCCACGCCGAGCGCACGCTCATCGCCATGCGTCTGCTCAACCCGCATCAGCCGAAGCGTCTGCTACCGCGGCTGCGCCGGTTGTTCGCACGGGCGCGCCTGGAAAAGGCGGAGGTCGATATCCTGCGCGGCATCCTCGCGCGGATCGACCAGCTGCTCGATCGCCTGTCTCGACCCGGTCCGCGTCATGACTGAGGTTCCATCGACGGCGTCGACTTCGCCGCAGGCCCATGGTCGGGCGTGTTCGCCCGCGCCTTTCTGATCTTCATCGTCTACGCCATCTTTTTCGGCCTCGTCGTCGTCGGGCTGGTCGTCGCCGCGGTCTTGCTCCGCTGAACGTTCAACCCAATAGTTGAGTAATTCGCTCGGATACGGGAAAATACCTTCATGTTCAGCCGACTTCGCGAAGACATCGCGGTCGTCTTCGACCGCGACCCGGCCGCTCGGACCCGGTGGGAGGTGCTCACCTGCTACCCAGGGCTGCACGCACTGATCTGGCATCGCTGGGTCGCCCATCCGCTCTGGCATCGAGGCCAGAGGTGGCTCGCCCGCTGGCTCTCGCATTGGGGCCGGTGGCTCACCGGGATCGAGATCCATCCGGGCGCAATCATCGGCCGGCGGGTGTTCATCGATCACGGCATGGGCGTCGTCATTGGCGAAACCGCCGAGATCGGCGACGACTGCACGCTCTATCACGGCGTCACGCTGGGCGGCACATCGTGGCGGAAGAAGGAGAAGCGGCACCCGACGCTCGGCAGGAACGTCGTGGTTGGCGCCGGCGCCAAGATCCTTGGCCCGATCCTGGTCGGAGACGATGCGAAGGTCGGCTCCAACGCGGTGGTGGTGCGCGACGTCCCAGCGGGGGCCACTGCGGTCGGCATCCCGGCGCGGATCGTGACCGGCGAAGACGCGCACCGGCGCGAGCGCCAGGCTGCCAAGATGGGATTCTCGGCCTACGCGATCAGCGCCGATATGAACGACCCGATCGTGCAGGCAGTCCATGCGCTGCTCGACCACGCCGGTGCCACCGAGGAGCGGCTGCAGAAGCTCCTCGAGCTCCTCCAGCAGGGTGGGTTCGACTGTGGCGATGCCAAGGCGACGGCGGACCGGTTCGACCCGGAGCGGATCAACAAAATGCTCGAGTAAAATAGTGGGGTATTGGCCCCCTGAGTAGTTGACTAAATTCATCGGGAATTATAGAATTCAAGTGTGCCTGGGATCAGCCGGGCCATGGCGAGGGAAGTGACTATGCGACTGACGACCAAAGGACGTTTCGCGGTGACCGCGATGATCGACGTGGCCATGCACAACGGCGAAGGCCCGGTGACGCTCGCCGGAGTCGCCGATCGGCAGAAGATCTCGCTGTCGTATCTCGAGCAGTTGTTCGGCAAGCTGCGCCGGCACGGACTGGTCGACAGCGTTCGCGGCCCCGGCGGTGGCTACAACCTGGCGCGCACCGCGAACACCATGTCGGTCGCGGACATCATCACCGCGGTCGACGAGCCGATCGACGCGACTCAGTGCGGCGGCAAGGAAAACTGCCAGGACGACAAACGCTGCATGACCCACGAGCTCTGGGCTAGCCTCAACACCCACATCTTCTCGTTCCTGAGCTCCGTGACGCTGGAGCAGCTCGTCCGCCAGCAGGACAAGCCCGAAGTCACGGTGCTGCAGGATCACCGCGCGCCGGGCAAGAAGCCGGAGCCCGCCGTCGTAGCGTGAGGTTATGAGCTCGAATTCCGGGACCGCGATGAAAAAGCCGATCTATCTCGATTACTCAGCCACGACGCCGGTCGATCCCCGCGTCGCGGCCAAGATGATTCCGTATCTCACCGAGCATTTCGGCAATCCTGCGTCGCGCTCGCATTCGTTCGGCTGGGAAACGGAGAAAGCCGTCGAGGAGGCGCGCGAGGAAGTCGCCCGGCTGGTCAATTGCGACCCGAAGGAGCTGGTGTGGACGTCGGGCGCCACCGAGGCGATCAACCTGGCTGTGAAGGGCGCCGCCCACTTCTACAAGGACAAGGGCAGGCACCTGGTCACCGTCAGGACCGAGCATAAGGCGACGCTCGACACCATGCGTGAGCTCGAGCGCGAGGGCTTCGAGGTGACCTATCTGGACGTCCGGCCGAATGGATTGCTCGATCTGGAGCAAGTCAAGGCGGTGCTGCGCAAGGACACGATTCTGGTCTCGGTGATGTACGTCAACAATGAGATCGGCGTCGTCCAGGATATACCGGCGATCGGCGAAATGTGCCGTTCGCGCGGCATCATTTTCCACGTCGACAGTGCGCAGGCGACCGGCAAGCTGCCGATCGACCTCGCGGCGCTCAAGGTGGATCTGATGTCGTTCTCGGCACACAAGACCTACGGTCCGAAGGGTGTCGGCGCGCTGTTCGTCCGTCGCAAGCCGCGCGTGCGCATCGAGGCGCAGATGCACGGCGGGGGGCACGAGCGTGGCATGCGTTCGGGCACGCTGCCCACCCACCAGATCGTCGGCATGGGCGAGGCGTTCCGGTTGGCGCGGCTGGAGATGGCCAGCGACAACGAACGCATTCGCATGCTCCGCGACAGGCTGACGCAGGGGCTCTCCGAGATCGAGGAGGTGTACATCAACGGCGACCTCGAACAGCGCGTCCCGCACAACCTCAACATCAGCTTCAACTTTGTCGAGGGCGAGAGCCTGATCATGGCGATCAAGGACGTCGCGGTCTCGTCGGGATCCGCGTGCACGTCGGCGTCGCTCGAACCTTCGTACGTTCTGCGCGCGCTCGGCCGCAGCGACGAGCTCGCACACAGCTCGATCCGGTTTACCGTCGGCCGATTCACGACGGAAGAGGAGATCGATTACACGGTCGACCTGCTCAAGCGCAAGATCGCGAAGCTGCGCGAGCTTTCGCCTCTGTGGGAGATGCATCAGGAAGGCGTCGACCTCAACACCGTGGTATGGGCGACGCACTAAAGGCATAAAAGGAAACGGAGCGTCTTATGGCATACAGTGACAAGGTACTCGATCATTACGAAAATCCGCGCAACGTGGGCTCGTTTGCAAAGGACGCAGACGACGTCGGCACAGGCATGGTCGGCGCACCGGCGTGCGGCGATGTGATGAAGCTGCAGATCAAGGTCGGACCGGACGGCCGGATCGAAGACGCCAAGTTCAAGACCTACGGCTGCGGATCGGCGATTGCGTCCTCGTCGCTTGTCACCGAATGGGTGAAGGGCAAGACGCTCGACCAGGCGATGGGCATCAAGAACACGCAAATCGCGGAAGAGCTCGCGCTGCCACCGGTGAAAATCCACTGCTCGATTCTCGCCGAGGACGCGATCAAGGCGGCGGTCGCGGACTATCGCAAGAAACACGTCGACAACCCACAGCCGCAGGGCCCGAGCGAGAGCGTCACGGCGCACGCTGCGCCCGCGGTCGCGGCCGATTAAGGCAACACAACTGGGGCTATTCGCACGACGCATGTCTATCACACTCACCGAAACCGCCGCGAAGCACGTCGCGAGCTTTCTGAGCAAACGCGGCAAGGGCGTGGCCTTGCGGCTGGGCGTGCGCACCACGGGTTGCTCCGGGTTGGCTTACAAGCTCGAGTACGCTGACGAGATCCACCCCGAGGACCATCGCTTCGACAGCCACGGGATCACCGTGGTCGTCGATCCGAAAAGCATGCCTTATCTCGACGGCACGGAACTGGACTTCGCGAGGGAGGGGTTGAACGAGGGAATCAAGTTCAACAACCCGAACGTGAAGGACGAGTGAGGCTGCGGCGAAAGCTTTAACGTCTGAGTCCGTCGATAACCTTCGCATCGCGCTGCGCGGCCTTGTTGCTGCTCGCGTAATTGCCAAGCCGGATCCTCACGTACCGGCCCGTGTACGCTCCGGTCGAAAGCTCCGCGGCGCCTCACTGCGCCGTCTCGACGGCTCAGGACCAAAGTTGCATGTGCCAAGCGCGTTCCGAATGATCGATTTCTCCCAGGACTACTTCGCGCTGTTCGGCCTGCCGCCGCGCTATCGCTTCGATGCGGATCAGCTCGATCTCGCCTACCGCGCGCTGCAGCGCGAGATCCATCCCGATCGCTACGCGGCCGGCGATGAGGTCGAACGTCGCCTGGCGCTTCAGTCCTCCGCGCGCGTCAACGAAGCGTATCGCGCGCTGAAAGATCCCGTCGGCCGCGCCCAGTATCTTTTGTCCTTGCGCGGCATCGACGCTCTCGCCGAGCGCGACACGGCGCTGCCGGGGGAATTTCTGGAGAGGGAATTGGAGCGGCGCGAGGCGGTGGCCGAGGCGCATGCCGGCGGCGATGCCGCGCGCCTGGATGCACTGCTGGAACAAGTGCGCTCGGACGCGGCGGTCCTCGAATCCTCGCTGGGCGATCGCCTCGACGCCGAAGCGTGGGGCGCGGCGCGCGACGCGGTGCGCGAGTTGCGGTTCCTCTCCAAGGTTGCTGGCGACATCGAAGCGGCGCTGGCCGAGGTCGAAGGCTGATGGCGCTGCTGCAGATCGCCGAGCCGAGCGGCACTCCGCAGCCGCGTGCGCATCGTCGCGCGGTGGGCATCGATCTCGGCACGACAAATTCGCTCGTCGCGACCGTACGCCACGGCATCCCCGTGGTCCTTCCCGACGCGGAGGGGCGGCCGCTGCTGCCTTCGATCGTGCACTATGGCGAGTCCGGCATCGCGGTGGGCCATGCGGCGCACGAAGCGCTCGTCGTCGACCCGCAGAACACGATCGCCTCGGTGAAGCGCCTGATGGGACGCGGCCTTGCCGACCTGTCCGATGCCCGCCGCTTTCCGTACCGTTTCATCGATGCGCCCGGCATGGTGCAAATCGGTACCAGGGCAGGGGTGCGAACGCCCGTCGAAGTCTCGGCCGAGATCCTGCGTACCTTGCGACTGCGCGCCGAAGCGAGCCTCGATGGCTCACTCGACGGTGCGGTCGTCACCGTTCCCGCGTACTTCGACGATGCGCAGCGACAGGCGACCAAGGACGCGGCGCGGCTGGCGGGATTGAACGTGCTGCGTCTGCTGAACGAGCCGACCGCCGCGGCGATCGCCTACGGCCTGGACAACGCGTCCGAAGGAACCTACGCGGTATATGACCTCGGCGGCGGGACATTCGATTTGTCGATCCTCAAGCTCTCGCGCGGCGTATTCGAAGTGCTCGCAACCGCGGGCGACACCGCGCTCGGGGGCGACGATTTCGATCATCGCATCTACTGCTGGGCGCTGGAGCAGTCGCGCATCGGCCCGGTGTCTCCGGGAGACACGCGCCTGCTGATGCTCAAGGCGCGCGAGGCCAAGGAAAATCTCACCGCGCATGCGTCGACGCCGTTCGTGGCGACGCTGTCGAGCGGTGAGACCATCGAGCTCACGCTCACCGCGGCGACCTTCGCGGCGATGACCGAGACGCTCGTGGGCAAGACACTCGGGCCGGTTCGAAAGGCGCTGCGCGATGCGAAACTCACACCTGCCGAGATCGACGGCGTGGTGATGGTCGGCGGCGCGACGCGCATGCCGCAGATCCAGAAGGCAGTCGCGACGTTCTTCGGTGCGCCGCCGCTCAACAATCTCGACCCGGACCAGGTCGTGGCGCTCGGCGCGGCAATCCAGGCCAATGTGCTCGTCGGTAATCGCGCCGAGGGCGAGGACTGGCTGCTGCTCGACGTCATTCCGCTGTCGCTGGGGATCGAGACGATGGGCGGCCTGACCGAGAAGATCATTCCGCGCAACTCGACCATCCCCATCGCCCGCGCGCAGGAATTCACCACGTTCAAGGATGGGCAGTCCGCAATGGCGATCCATGTCGTACAGGGTGAGCGCGAGAAGGTTTCCGACTGCCGGTCGCTCGCGCGCTTCGAGCTGCGCGGCATTCCGCCCATGGTCGCCGGCGCGGCGCGTATCCGCGTCGAGTTCCAGGTCGATGCCGACGGCCTGCTGTCGGTGTCCGCCCGCGAGCAAACGACTGGGGTCGAGGCGACGATCATCGTCAAGCCGTCGTATGGTCTCACCGACTCGGACATTACGCGCATGCTCGAGGAGTCCCACGCACACGCCGCCGACGACATGGAGCTTCGGGCCTTGACCGAAGCGCGCGTCGACGCGGAGAGGCTCATCGCCGCCACCGAGGGTGCACTCGCCGTCGACGCCGATCTGCTCGACGCACACGAACGCGCGAGCATCGATGCGGCGCTCTCGGCGGTGCGCCGGCTTGCGGCGTCCGACGATCGACAGGCGCTGACCCTGAGCGTCGCCGCTCTGAATCGCGCGACCGGGGAATTCGCCGCACGGCGGATGGACCGCAGCGTCGCGCGGGCGCTCACCGGGCGCAGGGTCGACACGCTGGCGCAGGACTAGTGGGATGGAGATCGTCGTCCTCCCGCACGCCGAGCTTTGTCCCGAGGGCAGGACCTTCGAGGCCGCCAAGGGCGAGTCGATCTGCGACAATCTGCTCGACCAGGGCATCGCCATCGAGCACGCCTGCGAGAAGTCGTGCGCATGCACGACCTGCCACGTCATCGTGCGTGAAGGCTTTGACAGCCTTTCGCCGTCGTCGGAGGACGAAGACGATCTGCTCGATCGCGCTTGGGGTTTGACGCCCGTATCGCGCCTGTCCTGCCAGGCCAAGCCGGGAGACGCGAGACTCGTGATAGAGATTCCGAAATATACGATCAACTACGCCAAGGAAATCACGAAATGAAGTGGACCGACAGCCGGGAGATCGCGATCGCGCTTGCCGAGGCGCATCCGGGAGTCGATCCCAGCCGCGTGCTGTTCACCGATCTGCGCCGCTGGGTGCTCGAGCTTCCGGGCTTCGCCGACGCTCCGGAACATTGCGGCGAGAAGATTCTGGAAGCGATCCAGACGGCGTGGATCGACGAGGGCGATTTCGATGACGAGTGACGGTCAGTGAGCGCGCCGGTCAGCGCGCTCTACGCCGGTTCGCTGGCGCTGCTGTTGCTGGGGCTTGCCGCGCGCGTGTCGCTGTTGCGCTCGAAGCTCAACGTCGGCACGGGACACGGCAACGACCCCACGCTGGCGCGCGCGATTCGCGTGCACGGCAACGCGGTCGAGTGGATCCTGCCGATGCTGGCGCTGTTGCTGATCGCCGAGATCGACGGCGCGAGCCGTACCTTTCTGCACGTCTGCGGCGTCACGTTCGTCGTCGCACGCATCGCCCACGCCCTTGGCCTTTCGCGCACGTCGAAGGCCTCGTCCGGCAGATTCTGGGGGACCGCAGGTAGCTGGCTCGTCATCGCCGCGCTCGCCGTATGGAACATCGCAGCGTTCCTGCGCGTGCTGCCGCGGGTGTGGTAACCCTGCGAAAACGGCCGCGGCTCACGTAGCCTGCGTCGAGCGGACCGAAAAACCCGAAACGACATTACACGAACAGATTCAGTATCGCGTCCAGACCGCAGTAGTCGATCGCGTACGTCGTCTCGGCGCGCACGACCGGCTTGGCGTGGTAAGCGACGCTGACGTCGGCAAGGCGGAGCATCGGCAGGTCGTTGGCGCCGTCGCCGATCGCGACCGAGAGGCCATCGCCGCCGGCGAGCTCGTTGCGCAGACGGGCGAAGGTGGCGGCCTTGGCCGCGCCGTCGACGATGTCCCCGCTCACGCGGCCGGTGAGCCGTTCGTCGACGATCTCGAGCGTGCTGGCGAGCGTGTAGTCGATGCCGAGGCGCGCCTCGAGCCGATCGGTGAAGAACGTGAAGCCGCCCGACACGAGGAGCGTTCGTGCTCCCGCGCGCTTGAATCCGGCGAGCATGCGTTCGGCCCCGGGCGACAGCCTCAGCCGCTCGTCGTAGACGCGCTGCAGCGCGCCCGTCGGCAGACCCGCGAGCAGCGCCACCCGCCGCCTGAGGCTCTCGCGGAAGTCGATTTCGCCACGCATGGCGCTCGCCGTGATCGCAGCAACGTCCGCCTTGATGCCCTGCAGGTCGGCGATCTCGTCGATGCACTCGATGGTGATGAGCGTCGAATCCATGTCGAAGGCGACCAGCCGGACGCGGTCGAGCCGCTGGCCGATCGGCACGAAGGCGAAGTCGAGGCCGGCTTCGTCGCAGAAGACGGCCACGGCATCGCGATGCGTCGCGTGCGGCAACCGAAATGCCTGCGTCGCGGCGCCGGGAAGCGCGACGATTGTTTCGGCACCCGAGAGCCGCGCCAGCGATTTGAGCAGCGGCGTCTCGATGTCCGGTCCCTGGACGACGAGATCGGCCTCGGGGGCCTCATTCGGACTGGGCATCGGCCCGAGGCCTCAGGGCTTTCGGCTCTGCCGCGGTTTCTTTCGCGGGGTGGTCGTTGCCGGCTCGACACTCTCGGCGAGCACGAAATCGATCTTCGTCTGCTCGAGATCCACGCGCGCGACCTTGACCGTGATGCGATCGGCGAGCCGGAACGATTTACCCGTCCGCTCGCCAACCAGCGCATGGCGGATGGCGTCGAAGTGAAAGTAATCGCTGCCGAGCTCGGTGACGTGCACCAGGCCATCGATGTTGAGCCCGTCGAGCGTCACGAACAGCCCGAAATGCGTCACGCCGCTGATGGTTCCAGCGAATGTCTCACCGACGCGGTCCTGCATGAAATAACACTTGAGCCAGTTCTCGACATCGCGCGTCGCGTCGTCGGCGCGGCGCTCGGTCTGCGAGCAGTGCACGCCGAGCTCCGGCCACGATGCGCCGCCCGGCTGGTAGCGCGTGCCGGCGAGGCACGCTTTGACGCAGCGATGGATGAGCAGGTCGGGATAGCGGCGGATCGGCGACGTGAAATGCGTGTAGGCGTCGTAGCCGAGCCCGAAGTGGCCCGCGTTGTCGGGTCCGTAGACCGCCTGCTGCAGCGAGCGCAGGAGCACGGTCTGCAGCAGGTTGAAGTCGGGGCGGTCGCGGATCTGCGAGAGCAACTTCGCGTAGTCGGCTGAGGTGGGCGCGTCTCCGCCGCCGAGGGAGAGACCCGAGCCCGCAAGAAACTCCTTCAGCGCCTGGAGCTTCTCCGGCGTCGGACCCTCGTGAATGCGGAACAGGGCGGGGTGCTTCTGCTCGGTGAGATACTGGGCCACGCACACGTTGGCCGCGAGCATGCATTCCTCGATGATCTTGTGCGCGTCGTTGCGCGGCACCGGCACGATTCTCTCGATCTTGCCGTGCGCGTCGAATTCCAGAGCGAGCTCGAGCGTTTCGAAGTCGATCGCTCCACGACGCTGGCGCGCCGCGGCCAGGGTCTTGTACAGGGCGTACAGATTATCGAGGTGCGGCAGCAGTGTCTGCGCCTCCTTCGTCCGCGTGCCTCCCGGGTGCGAGAGCCAGTCCCAGACCTGGGTGTAGGTCAAGCGCGCGCGCGAGTGCATGACGGCCCGATGAAGCCGATAGCGGCTGATGTCCCCGTCGCCGTCGATGTCGATCTCGCACGCCATGCACAGCCGGTCGACCGCGGGCTTGAGCGAGCACAGCTCGTTCGACAGCTCCTCCGGCAGCATCGGGATCACGCGGCGTGGAAAGTACACCGAGGTGCCGCGCTCTCGCGCGTCGTGGTCGAGCGCGTCGCCGTCGCGCACGTAATGACTGACGTCGGCGATCGCCACGACCAGCCGGAAGCCCTTGCCGACGCGCTCGCAATACACCGCATCGTCGAAGTCCCGGGCCGTCTCGCCATCGATCGTGACCAGCGGCAGTGCAGTGAGATCGAGGCGTTCCTTGCGATCGGCGGCGCGGACCTCGGACGGAAGCCGCGCGGCTTGCCGCTTTGCCGGCGCCGAGAACTCGTGCGGCAGGTCGTGTTTGCGCAGTGCGATCTCGATCTCCATGCCGGGATCGGCGTAATTGCCGAGAACCCGCACGACTTTGGCCAGCGCTTCGCGGTGCGTCGAGGGCTGCTCGATCAGTTCGGCCACGACGACCTGCCCGGGCTTGGCCTCGCTGCGCAGATCGGGAGGGACGAGGATGTCCTGATTGATGCGCTTGTTCTCGGCGACCAGGAACCAGATGCCGCGATCCTCGTAGAGCCGCCCGACAACTTCGCGGTTGGCGCGCGCGAGCACGTCGACGATCGTGCCTTCGGGCCTGCCGCGGCGGTCGACGCCGGTCGTCCGGACCGTGACGCGATCGCCGTGCAAGGCCCTGCGCATCTCTGCGGGAGACAGGAAGACGTCCGCGCCACCATCGTCGGGCACGAGAAAGCCATAGCCATCCGGATGGCCCTGCACCGTTCCGCTGATGAGGTCGAGCTTGGCGACGACGCATAGCGCTCCCTTGCGATTGGTCATCAACTGACCGTCGCGCTCCATCGCTGCGAGTCTTCCCGCGAACGCTTCGCGCTCCGCGATGCCGTGCACGTCGAGCGCGGCCACAAGGTCTTCGGCGCGCATCGGCACGCCGTGCTCGCGCAGATGTTCGATGATCCGCTCGCGCGACGGGATGTCGACCGCGGTTCCCCTGCGGCGCGACCGTCGCTGGGGACTCGAGGTCCCGTTCACCGCTTCGAGCGCTTCGGGAGGATCGGACGGATCGGCCATCGCGCGATTGCGCTTTGCGCCGGGTAGTTTCTTTGACAAGGGTGCAACTCGCTTATAAAATCAAACGCTTGCCCAGATGGCGGAATTGGTAGACGCACTAGGTTCAGGTCCTAGCGGTGGCAACACTGTGGAGGTTCGAGTCCTCTTCTGGGCACCAGCTAGAGTATCGCGCTTTACGCAGGGAAAAGGTACTGGCGCTCGGTCAGTACCTGAGCGGACGCTCGCCGAGGCCCGCGATTTACGCGACGAAGCGCGCTACAAAGCGCAGTGGCGCATCCCCGCCGAGCGGATGAAGATCCGATCGGAGCACGTCGTTCCGCTTTCAACACAAGCGATAGAGGTCGTACGTGAGCTGCAGAAGCTCTACGACGGGCGGCGCTATGTGTTTGGGAACCAAGCAAACCACGAAAAACCGATGCGTTAAAGCCTGTCGAAACGACAATCAACCGCGTCAACAACGAGAGGCCGCCTATGGGTACGAGGAGCTTTCATTTCGTGGAGGACTACCGCACGTTGGTCCGCCAACTGATTGCTCACTTACCATTGCCGGAAGCGATGTCGCGCGCGGTGGGCGGCGACTTCACCGCGATGGGCCAGATCGAAAGGCAGCTCTTGATTGGGTATGGTCTCAAGCCGGACCATACGTTAGTCGACGTGGGTTGCGGCGCAGGACGGTTGGCCAAACAACTGGTCGACTACCTGGCCTCGGGGCGCGTGCTCGGTACCGATGTGGTGCCGGAGCTTATCGATTATGCGAAGATCGGCTGTCCACCCACTTGGCAGTTCACCGTCGTAGAGGACATTCGGATCCCCTTCGCTGAGAACGAAGCAGACTTCGCATCCTTTTTCTCGGTCTTCACCCACCTTCTGTTCGAGGAGAGCTTCTGCTATCTACTGGAAGCACGACGAGTCGTTAAGCCCGGCGGCACGATCGTATTCTCCTTTCTTGAATTCGAGCAAAACTGGCAGGTGTTCAACGATGCATACAAAGCGCTTCGCCACGGATTGCCACAGTTGCACCTGACCACGTTCATGGACCGAACCGCCTGCGAGGCATGGGCTCGGCACCTCGGGATGTTGATCATCGATATTCGCGCTGGCACGGATACCTTCATCGAACTCCCCGGCCCCGTGGTACATGACGACGGCAGTCGAAGTAAAGGCAAGGTTGCATTCGGTCAATCGGTTTGCGTGCTGCGCAATGACAAGGTGCCACGCGAGAAACGCGTTTTATCGTGGGAGACCTCCTGGGACATTGGCTCTTCGCCTACGAGCTCTCAGATGCGGTAGCCGCTAAGGCCGGTGCGTGTTCGTGTGCCGTCGAACCAATCCTTTCCGGAAAACCTCCTTTGAGTTGGCGGCTATGATCACGATATTTCTTGTCCTTGCCCTCGCCGTCTCCTCGGCATTAGCGGCCCGCTCCGTGTTCCAGTCGGCAATAGGACCCGGTCTCGCCGTGAGCGATGGCTGGATGATTCCGTGGCATCGATGAGCCGGCACGGACGCGTTCTGGTAACGGGTGCGACCGGGTTCGTCGGATCAGCGCTCGTCCGCGCTTTTCTCGCCGCGGGATATCCGGTGCGTGCGCTCGTCCGGGCAACGAGCCCGCGCAATAACGTTGCCGGCCTCGAGATCGAGACCGTGGAAGGTGACATTTGCGACGCTGCTGCGGTCGCCCGAGCCATGACCGGAGCCGCCTACCTTGCGCATGCCGCGGCCGATTATCGTCTCTGGGCGCGAGACCTCGACGCGATCGTACATACCAACGTCGAGGGCACGCGGACGGTGATGCGGGCCGCGCTTTCCGCCGGCGTCGAGCGGGTCGTGTACACCAGCAGCGTTGCCACGCTGGCGCTTGGGGCCGACGGTCGTCCGGCAGACGAGAACGTCCCCTTGTCCGAGACCGCGGCGGTTGGCGCATACAAGCGTAGCAAGGTCGTGGCGGAACGGCTGGTCGAGACCATGGCGGCGCGCGATGCGCTACCCGCGGTTATCGTGAATCCGTCCACGCCGGTCGGCCCACGCGACATCCGGCCCACGCCCACCGGGCGAATGATCATCGCCGCCGCTTCCGGCGGCATGCCCGCGTTCGTGGACACCGGGCTCAACCTCGTGCACGTCGACGACGTGGCCGCCGGACACGTGGCTGCGCTCGAGCGCGGCACGGTCGGCGAGCGCTACATCCTCGGCGGCGAAAATGTGTTGCTCGCGGACATGCTGCGCGAGATCGCCCGGCTCGCGGGGCGCCGGCCGCCGCACGTCAAGCTGCCGCGCGCACCCCTCTACCCGCTGGCGGTGGCCGCGCAGATGCTGGCGACGGTGACCGGTCGGGAGCCGTTGCTTACCCTCGACGGCTTGCGGATGTCCAGGCAGCGCATGTTCTTCAGCAGCGCAAAAGCCGAGCGTGATCTGGGCTTTCGCGCCCGCCCTTACACGCTGGGATTGCGCGACGCGCTCGCCTGGTTCCGAGAGGCAGGATATCTGCGATGACCGCCGTTTTCATCGCTGCGCTGTCCTGCGCGATCTGGCTCTACCTGCTTTCCGCGCGTGGGGGCTTCTGGCGTGGCAGGCAGCGCGACGACGCTTCCCTGTCGACGTCTCCGGAAGACATGGTTTGGCCGCGCGTCGTGGCGATTATCCCCGCACGCAACGAGGCGTCGATCGTGGGCGAAACGATCGGTACCCTGTTGCGGCAGAACTATCGGGGCGCCTTTACGGTGATCGTCGTCGACGACCACAGCAGCGATGATACCGCCGCCGTGGCTCGGCGTGCAGCCGCCCTCGCGGCCCCGATGCTTCCCGACGGGTGGACCGGCAAGTTATGGGCCGTGCAGCACGGCATTGGGCACGTCCAGACCTTGTCGGAGCTCCCGGACTATCTACTCCTGACCGATGCCGATATTCGCTATGCTGACGATTCACTGACCGAGCTCGTCCGGCGCGCGGTGTGCGAGCGTCTCGTGCTAACGTCGCTGATGGCAAGGCTGCGTTGCGTCAGCCTTGCCGAGCGCGCATTCATGCCGGCTTTCGTTTTCTTCTTCCAGATGCTCTACCCGTTCTCCTGGGTCAGCCGCCCGGATCGGACGACAGCCGCGGCCGCCGGAGGATGCATGCTGGTACGGCGTCGATCGCTCGAGACCGCGGGCGGCATCGAGGCGATTCGAGGCGAGCTGATCGACGACTGCGCCTTGGCGCGATTGCTCAAGCCGTGTGGCGCCATCTCGCTTGGCTTGACGCAGCGCGTGTGCAGTGTTCGCGCTTATCGGTCCATGGGTGACATCCGACGCACGATCGCCCGTTGCGCTTATGCCCAACTGCGTTTCTCACCGTGGCGGCTGGCGGTCGCGACCGTCGCGATGATCGTGACCTACCTCGCGCCGCCGGTCCTGGCCCTGCTCGGCAGCGGCACGGCGCAACTGCTCGGAGCGCTCGCCTGGGTGCAGATGGGAATCGCTTCGCAGCCGATATTGCGCTTGTATCGCGTCTCGCCCCTGTGGGCTCTGGCCTTCCCCGCGATTGCGGGCGCTTATCTGGTGTTCACGCTCGACTCAGCCTGGCAGCATCTGCGTGGCACGGGTGGCGAATGGAAAGGGCGCACACATCGCGGAACCTCGTCGCATGAAATCCCCGGACACGGCCACTGAGCTTCCGGAAGGGCCGCTAAGCGACGCTTCGCCCGACGCGGAGGCGTTGGTTAGCGGAAGCTCCTTTTACGCCGCGATGCGCATTCTGCCGTCGTCGCAGCGCCGCGCCATGTTCGAGATCTACCGCTTCTGCCGTGCGGTCGATGATATCGCCGATGGCCATGGCGACCGGAGCGCGCGCCTGGCGGAGCTCGCCCGGTGGCGCACGGATATTGACGCATTGTACGCAGGGAAGCCGCCAAGCCGTGTCCGGGCGCTGGTCGAGCCGGTTCGTGCCTTCGACCTGCAACGCGACGACTTCCTTTCGATCATCGACGGGATGGAGATGGATGCCCGCGCTGATATTCGCGCCCCCGATCTGGCGACGCTCGACCTCTACTGCGATCGGGTCGCCTGTGCCGTGGGTCGCCTCTCGGTCCGCGTGTTCGGCATGAGTGCGCAAGGCGGGGCGCCGCTCGCCTTCCATCTGGGTCGAGCGCTTCAACTCACCAACATTCTGCGCGATCTCGATGAGGATGCCGATCGGGGGCGGCTCTACTTGCCGCTCGAGGTGCTTCTTGCCGCAGGCATCGGCCAGACCGAGCCGGCGAAGGTTCTCGATGACCCCCATCTGGCCGCGGCCTGCAGGGTTATCGTGGACAGGGCGCGCAGCCATTTTGCGGAGGCGCGTGGGCTCATGGCGAACCAGCCCTGGCGCCTCGTGCGAGCCCCGCGCCTGATGGCAACGGTCTATCAGAATATACTTAGCCGGCTGATCGCGCGTGGATGGGCACCGCCGCGGCGCCCGATCCGGGTGGGACGCGTCACGCTCATGTGGATAGTGTTGCGAGACATACTGTTTCCAGCGAACCGCAGGAGAGGTCCGGACTGATGCATTTTTCGCAGAA
>VBCL01000420.1 GCA_005888865.1 Betaproteobacteria bacterium
CCGGGCGCCGCGCCGCCTTCGGCTATTTCGAGAGCGCGGGCGCCGCGTTTATCGGCTCCAATCCCGGCAACCAATATCCGGTCGACGCGGTCCGGATCAAGAACCAGTGGTTCTCGTCGACCGACCAGCTCGTCACCATGATCATGGGCGGCGAGGTCTACCTTCCAGGCTACGAGAAGGCCTGGAACATCGGGCGCGAGCTCGGGCTCCAGATCGCGGCGCATGTCCTTTCTCCGTTCACGATTCGCCCCACGCTGGACTTGCTTGCCCAGGGCAAAGGCGGCGACAGCGGAACGCTCGGGCTCGGCTCCGACAACCTGTTCATCCACATGACCGGAATGTCGAACCTGGGCTGGCAGGCGGTCCATGACAAGGGCGTGCAGGTATCGATCGCTTTCCCGATCGAGATGAACATGCGCCACGGCACGCCGCCGATCCTCAGAATGCAGTCGCTCGGGATGGAGCCGTCGCTCAGCGTGGACGTGGAGTGCACATTGACGGCGGACTTCTTCACCCAGATGCGCTCGTGCATGAATCTGCAGCGGATGATCGTGAATCAGATGGTCCTCGATAGTCCGAATGGGAATCAAAATCTGCCGAATCCCTTGGATTGGGGACTGCCGGAATCCGCGGTCACCGTCGCCGGCCCATGGCCTTTCTGGCCGACACCGCCCGCCGGCATACCGGATCCGCTGACAACGCGCGACGTGCTGCGTTACGCCACTATCAATGGCGCGAAGGCGTTGCGGTTGGACAACAAGACCGGGTCGCTCACGCCGGGCAAGGAGGCGGACATCATCATCCTCGACGCAACCGCGCTCAATGTCGCGCCGCTCAACCAGGTGCCGGGAGCGGTCGTCTCGCTGATGGACCGAACCAACGTCGAGACCGTGATCGTCGCCGGCAAGATACGCAAGTGGAAGGGCAGGGCAAGCTGCTCGGCCTCGATCTCCCCGCTCTGCGCAACCGTCTCGAGGCTTCACGCGATTACGTCTTCGCGGCGGCGAACATAACGCAGAACCTGTTCGGCCCGCAGTGAGCGGGTTGCGGTAGAACGACGGCGGGCGGCTCCGGCCGCCCGCAGCCGCACCAGGTTTTCCAGCGCGACCTGACGTGCGTGACCCGCGCGACGATCCGCGCGGCGCCCGCATGCGGTCTAGCAGTTTCGAACCTTGAACTCGACGCGCCGATCGAGCGCATCGCGCAAGTCGTCGGTGCCGGACCCCACGAGGTTTTCGGGAAAGCCCATGCCGACCGATACGAGCCGGCCCGCAGTCTCGGGGGCGAGAGTCTCGATCTTGCGCTGGATGGAGACCGCTCTTTGCAGCGAGAGCCTCTCGTTGAATTGCTCGTTTCCCGTGTGGCTGGTGTGACCGACGATGTTGAGGCAAGCCTTCGACGCCGCGACTTCGCGCGCAACGAGCCGCAGCCACATCGCATAGGCGCCGCTTATCTTCGGATCGGCGAGGAAATCCAGCGAGCCGGGCTTGAACAGGAACTTGACCGAGAGACTGTTCGTGGCAAGACCGAGGGCGACGATTTTCGCGAATGCCTTTTCGGCGTCGTCGGTGCGTCCCAGCTGGGTGTTGGCGAGGTAGAGGCCATTCAGGACGCGCAGTTGCTGCCCTTCGGGACGCGCCGCGGCCGTCTCATAGTAGCGCAGAGCCTCCGCGTAGTTGCCGGCTTCGTACCGGTTGGAGCCTTCGCTGATCAACGCATTGATTGGCAGCCGCGACATGTAGAACTCGTCTGCAGCGCTGCCGGTCGGCGTCTGCGCAGTGCGGATCTGCCCTTCGACGACCCGATCCTTGGTCAGGGACGGGCTATCGCGATAGAACGGTGTCGGCGTGGTATCCACGCCCTCGCTGCGGACCCTCGCGGCGGACTGGGCCACCACAAAGCCGGTCTTGATATCGGTTAGCGAAAGGCTTATCCGGAACGTCGCTGACGCCTTCGCGGCGTCGATCGGCGTCAACGTGGCAGCGAGCAGATACTGCGCCTTGCCCAGAATGGCGGAGTTGACCGCGGCCACGTCGAACTGCGCGAACTTGTCCGATGCCCGTTGCAGCAGGCGCGAATCGAGGGCTTTGGACGCGAGCGTCTGCTGCCCGGTATTCCCGTCGATCGCCGGATCCACCGCGATCACACCCCGGGGTATATCGGACTCCTTCTTGAGCAAACCGGGTGCGGCGCTGAATGCCGGCAGCCTGCGCAATTGGACCAGCAGGTCGTCGATCGCGTAATCGACGCCCGCGTCGAAGGTCAGCTCCGAAGACGGTGCGGGCGGACGCTCGGGCGGCGGGGGCGCTGCGCACGACGCGAGCAGGCCCAGCGCGATCAGGCAGGTGGCGGTCAGCCGACTCGGCATGCTCCGTGGCAGATTCAGCGACATGAGGTTGCGAGCTCCCTTTTCTCTTCCGTGGACAATGCTTCGCCGAGTGATGCCTTCTCCATGATCCGACTGCAGCGCAAGCTGCTTCGATCGGGTGCAGCGTCGGTCGTTGCGGGCTGCCCCGGAGACGCTTCGTTTCGCGACTTGATCCTGACCGCTGACTTGGGCGCGATTGCGGCCGGCGCAGGAGCCTGCGTCGAATCGGGCGTGGCGGGAGGCGAAACGTCTGCCGCGCGGACCGGTGGCCTCGCCTCGGGCCTGGGCACGATCGCTGACGAGGCCGGCGAATCGACCACGGTTTTTTCCGATGTCGATGGCACGACTGCCTGTTTCGGTGTCGTCGGTGACACCGCGGGTTCACTCGTTGCTCGAGGTTCCCCCGATCCGTTGGGCTCGGCCAGCTTCGTGACGACGAAGACCGACGCGATGCCAAGCGCGATGAGCGCGACGACCGGAAGCAATGATTTGCGAGCGATCTCGACGACACGGCTCAGCCTCGCGGGAGAATCCGTGGCAACCGCGCCCGCCGGTTCGCTTTTCGCCTTGACCGATACGGGGCGCCTCGCCGGGGTTTCGGCGACTTCATGCACGGCAGGCGCGAGGTCGAGCTTGAGCTTCTCCAGGACCGCGGCACTCGGGGCGATCG
This sequence comes from Betaproteobacteria bacterium, assembly GCA_005888865.1. Lineage (GTDB taxonomy): Bacteria > Pseudomonadota > Gammaproteobacteria > Burkholderiales > Casimicrobiaceae > PALSA-1003. Next base: position 3,039 of record VBCL01000420.1, read on the forward strand.
CGTAAAGCTCGTGCGCCCGCCCATGTTTGTCGTCGGGGGCACCGACGTGCCTGAACAACCCGGCGTACGCGGAGTCCAGGCTGGCGACGGCGTCGAAGAACGCTCGTGATGCCGTGATTTGTCCAGGTTCCGCAAAGTCCATGATCCGCTTCGCGGCGTTGATGCCATCGCCGACGAAATTGGGACGCGCTTCGAGGTCGATCGACTCTTTGACCGATCCGAGATGAAGGCCCGTGCGCAGACGGTTCGAAGGGAAGCCCGCCTCACCCGCCGCGCGGCCGAAATCCTCCGCAATCGCGAGCGCCATATAGAGCGCGTGCTCGGGACTGGAGGTAAACGCGATCAATGCCCCGTCCCCCGTGTCCTTGATCCGGTAGTCGACGTCAGGCAGCGTCGCGAGATTTCCGCGGAGAATCGACGACAGCGTGGCTTTGGCAGCGTACTGCTCCGCCGCCGTTCCCTTCGAGTATCCGACAAGGTCGGTAAAGAGGAAGCTCGCGACAAGCGCTCGGCTCGCCGGATGCCGTTCGGTCGTGGTCACGGCACACTCACCGATGGAACATACCGGATGGCTGAATCCCCTGTGCGATGGCCGGAAAAGTGCCGCCTGCAGGCCGCTCCAGGCGTCCGGCCAGACCGCCCTTCCCGTCTCGACCGAAGCG
>VBCL01000441.1 GCA_005888865.1 Betaproteobacteria bacterium
ACGCCTCAATCCAGACGACGCTCGACCGCTACGGGCATCTCATGCCTGATGCACACGCGGCGGAAGCGCGAAAACTCGATCGCCTGGTGTTTGGCGAGAGGGGGCAGGGCGGCATCGATGGCGCCGCTGGCGCGGTGCAGCGGTAGCAAAACGGTAGCAGAAACGACGAAGGGTCAGCGGCGATGGCCGCTAACCCCTTGTCCCTGCGTGGTTGCGGGGGCTGGATTTGA
>VBCL01000442.1 GCA_005888865.1 Betaproteobacteria bacterium
GCAACATCGGCCTACAACAAATCCCGATAGATACGCGCTGCCGCGTAGGCTCGTTTTGGAGCCGTCCGGAGGATGTTTTCGGAGAGTATTCCGAGAGGCGGTGATAGTACCGACGAATGGCACTCCAACAGACGCCGACGGTCTTGAGATTCGATTGCCGAGGTCGCGATCGAGCTCCTCACCGGTGTCCGAGTCGATCAGCGGCACCGCCGACGGCTACGGGAACCCGCACCCAAGCCAAGAGGTACGCGAATTACAGGTGCGGATCGCGGATTCTCCGTACATCGGACTTTGGTGCTATAGACCGTTCAGCGATTGCGGTTCGTTGATTACTTATGCAACATGCGACCATGAGTTTCTGTTCCCGCGCCTCCGCGGGCCCTGCGGCGCGCAGACCCGTCTGCCTACTGTTCGTGCTGCTGTCCGCGTGGGCGACCAATGGCGCCGCCGAGCAGGCACCGAAGACCGTTCTGCTGCTCTACGGCGAAGCGACGACTCTGCCGGGCGCCACGGCCCTCGATGAGGAGATCCGGACACAGCTGCCGGCGGCAGCGGGTCCGATTCACTTCTATACCGAGCATCTCGATGCGGCGTGGTTTCCGAACCCCGCGGTCCAGCGTGGGATCGCGGATGTCCTGCGACGAAAGTATAAAGGGCGGAAGATCGACCTCGTCATCGCCGCCGCCCCCGGCGCTCTTCAGTTCGCGCTGGGCCATCGGGCGGTGCTCTTCGGCGGCGCTCCCGTCGTCTTCGTGAGCCTACGGCCGCCAGGCGCGGTCTCTCCCGTTCCCGCCGACATCACCGGGACCTGGTTCTCCGTGGACTGGCAGGCCAACCTGGACCTCATCCTGAGGCTCCAGCCCGACACCAAGCGCGTCGCGGTCGTCTATGGCACGTCGGCCTTCGACCGGAACGAGACCGGGAAGATTCGCGATGCCTTCGCGGCCTACCGCGGCCGACTCGAGCTCATTGAGCTGACCGACTTGCCGTTCGCGGACCTATTGAAGAAGGTCGCGGCCCTTCCCGACCGCACCGTGATCTTGTTCCACGTGCTGCTGCGCGACGGCGCGGGAGCCAACCACGTCCCCACATATGCGCTAACGGCGATCGCGCGTGCGACGCGGGTCGCCGTCTACGGCGTCAGCGACACGTTCATCGGCCACGGCATCGTCGGCGGCCGCGTGATCAGCTTCCGCGAGCACGGGCGGCAAGCGGCCGCCCTGGCGGCTCGCGCGCTGCGCGGAGAATCGCCGGGCCCGCCCGGCGCTGGCGATCTGGACCTCAACGTGACGACGTTCGACGCGCAGGAGCTGAAGCGCTGGGGAATCGGCGAGACCCGCTTGCCGCCGGGCAGCGTCGTCGTGAATCGAACCCCGTCGGTGTGGGAACTATATCGATGGTACGTCGTCGGAGGACTGGCCGTCGTCGGGGTCGAAGCGCTGCTCATCGCCGGGCTGTTGATGCAGCGCCGGCGCCACGCTCTGGCGCAGCAGGCCCTGGCGCTGAGCCTGCGCTTCGAGCGCCTCGTTGCCGAGACTTCGACCACGTTCGCCGCCACCCCTCTGGATGACGTCGAGGCCGCAGTACAAACGGCTCTCGGTCGGATCGTCGAAGAGCTCCAATGCGATCGGGCAAGCCTGTTCGAGTTCACGGACGATCGACAGGTCGAGCGGATCGGGTTCTCGATCGACGCTGCCGGCGTCGTCCCGCTGCCGACAACGATGCAGACTGATCGGTACCCCTGGACGCTCGGGACGCTGCGCCGGGGCGACCTCGTACGGTTCAGGTCACCCGAGGACCTTCCCGACGACGCGGCGACCGACCGTGCGACCTTTCAGGAGCTCGGCACGCGCTCGCTGGTGTGCGTCCCGCTGGAAGTCGGGCACGTGATCGTCGGTGGCATCTCGCTCGCAACCGTCCGGGCCGAGCGTGAGTGGCCTGACGCGTTGATCCCCCGGCTGCGGCTCCTGGGCGACATCTTCGCCAACTCCCTCGTCCGCCGGCGCGCGAGCCACGCCATGTGGGAGAGCGAGGTGCGATTCAGGCTCGCCGCCGATACCGCGCCGGTCATGATGTGGATGTCCGGCGTCGACGGGGGCTGCACGTACTGCAATCACACGTGGCTCGAGTTCACGGGGCGGCCGGTGGAGGAGGAGCTGGGCAACGGGTGGGCGGCGGGCGTGCATCCCGACGACCGCAAGAGTTGCCTCGACCGCTACCAGCGGGCGCTCGATGCGCGCGAGCCGTTCACGATGGAGTACCGCCTGCGCCGCCGGGACGGCGCGTATCGCTGGCTCCTGGATCATGGCGTCCCGAGGTTCACGCGAGATGGCGCGTTCAGCGGCTACGTCGGCGGGTGCACCGACGTGACGGAGACCAAAGTCGCCCACGCGGCATGGCTCGAAAGCCTCGCGCTTCACAGCGCCATCTTCGGCTCGCTGTACGGGCACGTCGCGGCGCTCGACAAGGACGGAGTGGTCGTCGCCGTCAATACGTCGTGGACCGAGTTCGCGGCCGGTGGCTGGAACACGCCTCGCCCCCCAGTCGGCGCGAACTACCTCGAGGCCTGCGAGCGAGCGGGCCACGTCGGCGCAGGCGCAATGGCCCACGCCATTCGCGCCGTCCTCGACGGCGCGCGCCCCCAACCGACCCTGGAGTACGCGGCCCGCTCGGGCGCCGAGGAGCGGTGGTTCGAGATGACCGTGGAGCCGTTTGAGCGTCTCGAGGGTGGCGCCATCGTCTTGCACGTGGATATCACGCGGCGGCGGAGGGCGGAGGCCGAGGCACAACGCCAGCGCGACGAGCTCGCCCACGCCTTGCGCGCCTCGACGCTGGGGGCGCTGGCAGGCTCGCTGGCCCACGAGATCAACCAGCCATTGGCCGCGATCGCCGCCAACGCCCAGGCGGCTCGCCTGGTGCTCACGGGTGGAACCGCCGATCAGGGAGAGCTCCGGGAGACGCTGGCCGATATCGCTGCCGACGCCAAGCGGGCAGCCCAGGTCATTCGCCGGCTGCGGGCGCTGTTCCGCAAGGAGCCGTCGGAATACAAGCCTGCGGACGTCAACGCGCTCATCATGGAGGTGATGATGCTGCTGCGCGGCGAGCTGGAGGCGAAGGGCATCGGCGTGCACCTCGCGCTGGCGAAGGACCTGCCGCGGGTGCTCGGCGACGCCATCCAGCTCCAGCAGGTCGTCCTCAACGTCCTGCTCAACGCCGCGGAAGCCGTGGCCGATCGCTCGACCGGGCGGGCTCTTCTCAGCGTCGAGACCGCCGAGCATCATCCGGGCACCGTCGAGATCTCGGTGCGCGACAGCGGTCCCGGCGTGAAGGACGTCGACCTCGAGCGCATCTTCGAGCCGTTCGTCACCACCAAAATCACCGGGCTGGGCATGGGGCTGTCGATCAGTCGATCCATCGTCCAGGCCCACGGAGGACGCATGTGGGCGACCCGCACCGACCCGCATGGCCTGACGGTGCACATCGAGCTGTCGCACGAAGAAAACGGGCCAGAAGCGCGATGAGCCAGCCATTCAGCGTGGCGCAGGTGTTCACCGGACGAGCGGGCAAGCAAGTCCCCGTGGCAGAAACCGTGCGCGGCGTCAAGGAGATCTTGGAGGGTAAACACGACACCGTTGCCGGAAGGCGACTTCTACATGAAAGGCGGGATCGATGAAGTCAAACCCGCGTGAGAGGTCG
>VBCL01000415.1 GCA_005888865.1 Betaproteobacteria bacterium
CCTTCGCGCGTGGTCAGCACCGGCGTTCCGGACGCATTGGCTTCCAGGAAAACGATGCCGAACCCCTCGAAGTTCTTTGCCTCGGCGTACGACGCGAGGATAAACAACCCGGCCCTGGCGTAGCAGTCGGCCAGCTCTTCCTCGCTCTTGCGCCCCTCGATCGCCACCCGGTCCGAGAGCCCCATATCGACGACCAGTTGCTCGAGCTCGCGACGATAGCTGCCCGTCACCGAGCCGGCAACGATCCGGTATCGAAAATCATAGTCGTTCTTCAGTCCGGCGAGCGCATTGATGACGCCGTGGACGTTCTTGATGCGGTCACCGTCGTCGAGCCGGGTGACGGTCAGAAAGGAATTCTTGCTCTTGCCGACGGATACATTGCGGAAGAACCGCTCGGTCACGCCGGGCGGGATGACGGTGGTCTTGTCCGACGCTTCCGGAAATGCTTCGCAGAACCGGGCCTTCGAATAGCTGCTGACCGCAATGATCTGGCGCGCCCGGCGCAGCGCACGGCCATACAGCCGCCGGTTCATGCCGAGCTCGGCCTCTTGCAGCAACGCGTCGACTTTCGTCCGCAGCGTCGGGCCGAAGCGCCACGACAGGTGCCTGCCGATCCATGCTCTGCCGGGCAAGGGACGCCGAATCCGCAGGCTGAAGAAATCATCGCCGTGACCGGTAACGAACACATTGGGCTTGCGAAGCGCCAGCGGTGCATAGAAGAAGAACAGCGAGTGCCACACATCCATGTCGAAGTCGTCCAGTCGCTCGAGGTCAGGCTCGAGTTCGAGCGTCAAAATGGGATGAAGCACGTATGCTGAGTCGTTCGTCGCCCCATGATGAGCGAATACATGCACCTCGTGCCCTTTGCCCGCCAGTGCCTTCGCAAGCTCGTAGCAATAGATGTTCGCCCCGCCGATCTGCGGTGGAAAATAGGGAGCGACCAAACCGATCCTCCGTGAACCGTCGATCCTGCTCATGCGATCATCGTTTGACGTCGACCTTGCCCGAAGCTCCAGGGCATCACCGGAGCAGTCCAGACCTCGACCCTACCACGGGCCGGGCTTGTCATGCCGCTGCCTGCTTCGCTGGTTGCTGTTGACTACCAACTGATGACGGTCGCGCGAATGCTCCGGATCGATGCGGCTGGAATGAACGAGCCGCGCCTGACAATGACCGGCGTCCCGGGTCAAGTTCGTATTTTTGACTTGCACTTGCCGCCACGATCGAGTTCATGGAACATCCCCCGTCGTTGTCAGGCGGGCTCTGCCCGCCGCCAGGGGAGCAAACCCGATTGAATCGCAACCCGCTCGCATTACGAGCACTGTTCGAGGCACCGGAAAGCGCAGTGCTTCGACGCGAAGTCCGCGGCGAGACCTTCGCGAGAAGCAGCTGGGAGGCTTCCGGGGAAGCGCGCCTCGTCCTGGATCGATTCCGCGATGCCGGTGACGCGTCGTGCTGTTTCGTGCGCCTCGCGCCAGGTGAGGGCTCGACTCGACTCGTCGTGGAGGGCGCGTACGGATTGGAGTCCTGCGCCTCGGGAGGGTGGCTGATCAGGCCCGTCGATGCCTGGCGCCCTGTCTACTGGATCCCTCGATTCCCCACCCTTCGGAGATGCGACGCGCAGGGCCGCATTCTCACCGAAGAACCTGCAACACTTCAAGGGTTCAGGCCGACGCTCGAGGAATCGTCGATCGAGATTGCGGGGCGCGGTGATGCGAGCCTCGACTGCACGGTGTGGCGCTTTCCTGCCGATGCCTCGGGTTTCATCGGTGAGCTGCAACGACCGCTGAGGCTCGAACTTCAGCCCATCTTCATGCTCGCGTCGCACACCTCCTTGTGCGGCCCCGCCGGCATCTACAATTATCTCGTACCCGGCGACGTGTACGAGAATCGTTTTGATTGGCGACGCAAGCGAAAGATCTGCTCGGAGCTCGAGGCTTACTCTCTCTACCTTGCACTGCTCGGACTCGAAACGGCCACCGGCAAGAAGGTCTACCGCCTGCTCAAGCAGCAAATCCTTCTTTCGGTGATCGCCCGGCAGACGGCAGACGGCAGCTGGTGTCACGGCGAGTGGACCGATTTCATGGAGTCGCATTATCGATTCCACAACGGTGGCATGCTTCTGCTGGAGACTGCACTCCAAGAGGGCGCGAACGGCACCATTGGCGATGCCCTGCGCCGGGCAGCATCCGTGTTGTCGCGATGCACGGACCGGACCGACATCGGCTTGTGGTTCTTCCACGATTCTCTCGAACAGAGCGTGGAGATGACCGAAAAAAGCGGAATCAGCTGGGTTCCCAGCCGCGTCCTGGGGAAATCGCCGGCCACCAAGATGATCCTGAATTCGCACGTTGACGCCATCGTCACCCTGGACCGCTATCGGGAAGTGACCGGCGATGGCCAGTATTCGGAGCAGGTCGCTTCGGCGTTGACCGCCACCCGCAAGCTCCTGGCGCTTCGTCCTGCCGAATGGCTGTACCGTCTTCTATATTGGGCGGTCGGGCTGACGCTGCTGCCCCAGCCAGAAGCGGAGCGGTTACCTCTCGTGCTGCGCGCCCTGAAGCGCGTGACGCGAAACACTCTGATCCCGCAATTGCATCGGGTCAAACGAAGATTTCCGCGCATGGTGATGCCCGGCGGGCTGATCGAACGGCACTTGTCGCGCCTGCATTTCGGCGTGAACTACCACAGCGTCACTACCACACCGCCAGTGTCATGGATCTGGCGCGCCTCTGGCGTCGTTTCCCGAGCGAAGACATCGAAAGCGTCATCGAGGGCGCGCTCAAAGCGGTCACCGACACTGGCCTGCTCAGGTATTGGGTTGAATCGAAGCAGCCACAAGCCCCGGGCTACTGGGTTGAGGCGCTCTACCAGGTCTGTACGCTCAAACCCGAGGTCGCATATCGGCGTCACCTGGCCGAGGCAATGCTGAGTGCGCTCGACGCCGGATTGGGATTGCCGCCGTCGCTCCTCGGAGCCCACCCCGAAATCGTCAAGCCGGGCGAGCGATTCCCCTGTCCCTCTCCTTCCGACGCGCGGCTGCGCGTCGCCAACTTGAGTCGCGGTGGCCGCCGGGAAATCCTCGTCGTCAATCCGATGCAGGCCCCGATCGCGCTCACCTGGGAAGGGCGCGGCGGCGAAGATCTGACGTGGGTCGCCAGCGACGGCTCATCGGTGATTGCCGGCCATTCGCAGCTGTGCGTTCCCTCGCGCGGCTGGTTGCAAGGGCGCGACCGTTGATCGACTGCCGAGCGCCGTTTTGCGGCGCCGGTTGCTCTCACTGCGACTGCGTTACCCGCCGCGCGTATACCAGCAGTTCGTCGCCCCAGCCGCGTCGTTCGAGCGGCTCCATCAGTGGCCGGGTACCCCGAGCCAACGCGTCCGTGATCGGTTGAGCCCGATCGAGAAGACGCAACCACGCCTGTAGCAGCCCGGAGGGTTGCGCCGGGGACACGGTGCGTATCGCCTCGGACGCTGTCGCGCCTTGCGCATCGGGTAATGGCACCTTCGACATCATCGCTCGATCACTGCCCTGCCCGTCCGCTCGGCGTGGAGCGTCTGCTCCACGCCTCAGGTGCAAGCGTAAATCGTTGAGGCGGCTGCCCGCCGCCATGAGGGCATATTGGTAAAGGTTATTTCCGTCGCCTCGCAGAGTCTTGACTTCCAAGACCTCGAAGCCGCAGGCGCGCAGCAGCCGTGGCAGCGTCGCCGAGGAAAAGAACCAGAGATGCGCAGGCGGGCACATCCATGGCCACCACTCGCCAGCCGCCCGGGCGCCGAAGCTCTCGATATTCGGCACCCGCAGACCCAGTACGCCACCGGGCTTGAGCAGCCTCGAAAGCCGCTGCAGCTGGTCCTTGGGATTGCGAACATGCTCGAGCACGTGCCACCCGATCACTGCGTCGAAACTGCCGTCGGCCAGCGGTGCATCGGCCAGATCGCAATTGAATACCGGCATGCCGAAATGCGTTCGGGCGTATTCCGATGCCGTCGGCGAGAGTTCTACGCCGGCCACATCCCAGCCTCGCTCGCGCGCCGACGCCAACGAGTGGCCGTACGAGGCGCCGAATTCAAGCAGGCGGCCGCGCGACGGACACCAGCGCTCCAGGTCCGCGATGCGGGCGATGTTTCGATGACCCGCGGCGGCGTAGCGCTCGAGCGGAACCGTATAGGCGCGATTGTAGTAATCGGCCAGCTCCGAGGCACTCGGAATCGGCGCGACAAACTCTAGGCTACAGCCTGTGCAGCGGAACACCGGGTAGCCGCGCTGGACGAAACGCGGCTCTGCGCGCGTCGCACCGCAAACGAGGCAACTCGTTGTTTGCGGGGGTGCCGATGCGTTGTCCATGGTGATTTCTGCGGCTATCTGCCCATCCGGGGGCGGAACGCACGGCGAATTGTACAGGTTGGACAACCTCGCAGCGCGATGAGACGGTCGAGGAGGATCGGTCGGCTGTTCCGGTAAAATCCCGATCGCGGCAGGGATGGATTCGCCAGACGGCCGGCCTCGTGCGATCAATCTTGGGGGACAAGGGACAAAACATCGATGGTTTTCGTCGTGGACTACGGCGACGAATGAATTGGTGAATCCGGCACGCTATGCCCGAACCGTCAGAAAAATCTCTCCCCGGCGCGTCATCGCGGAATGCGCTCATCTCCGTGATCATGCCTTGCTATAACGCCGCGCCCTATGTGAAGCAGGCAATGGAGTCCGTATTGAGTCAGAGCCACGGCAACGTC
>VBCL01000416.1 GCA_005888865.1 Betaproteobacteria bacterium
TTGCCCGCATCGTCGTACCACGCCGGGATACGATGACCCCACCACAGCTGGCGCGAGATGCACCAGTCGTGCACGTTCGCGAGCCAGTTGTTGTACCAGGACGTCCAATGCTCCGGCACGAATCGGATCCGAACCTCCCCGCCCGGCTGATCCACGTCGGGCAGGCTCGCATTCACGGCCGCGATGCAGATGTCCTGGAACGACTTCCCTGGAAAGAACGGATGGTTCGCGGGCGCCGGTTTGTTCATCGCCACGAACCATTGATCGGTCAGCATCGGCTCGACGACCTCGCCGGTGCGCCCGCAGCGCGGCACCACCATCCTGTGAGCCTTCTCTTCGGCCACGAGCCCCGCCGCACGCAAGTCCGCGAGCACCGCCTTGCGCGCCGCGTAGCGGTCGAGGCCGCGATACTTCGGCGGGGCGTTGTCGTTGATCTTCGCTTCCAGCGTGAAGATTTCGAGCGGCTCCAGGCCATGCCGCCGACCGACCTCGTAATCGTCGAAATCGTGCGCGGGGGTGATCTTCACGGCACCCGTGCCGAACGCCTTATCGACGGACGCATCGGCAAGCACCGGGATGCGACGGCCGGTCAACGGCAGCTCGACCTCTTTGCCGACAAGACTTCTGTAACGCTCGTCGTCGGGATTGACCGCGACGGCAACGTCGCCGAGCATCGTTTCGGGCCGCGTGGTGGCGACCGCGACAAAGCCACTGCCGTCGACGAGCGGATAGCGGATCTCCCAGAGCTTGCCGACTTCCTCTTCCTTCTCCACCTCGAGATCGGAAACCGCGGTGCCGAGCACCGGATCCCAGTTCACCAGCCGCTTGCCGCGATAGATGAGCCCGTCGTCGTAGAGTCGCACGAATGTCTCGATGACGGCGCTGGACAGGCCCTCGTCCATGGTAAAGCGCTCGCGCGACCAATCGCCCGATGCGCCGAGGCGCCGCATCTGGTTGGTGATCGTCGAGCCCGACTCTTTCTTCCACGCCCAGACCCGCTCGATGAATGGCGCGCGCCCCAGGTCGCGGCGCGACTTGCCCTCGGCCTTGAGCTGATTCTCGACCACGATCTGCGTGGCGATGCCGGCGTGATCGGTGCCCATTTGCCAAAGCGTGTTGTCGCCGCGCATCCGATGCCAGCGGACGAGCACATCCATCAGCGTTTGCTGGAACGCGTGCCCCATGTGCAGCGTGCCGGTGACGTTCGGCGGCGGAAGCTGGATGCAGAACGCTTTTGCGCCGGGCTGCATCGACGGCTTGAACAGCCCGTGCGATTCCCACCAGGCGTACCACTTGCCTTCGATCGAGCGCGGCTCGAAGCTCTTCGCGAGTTCCATTATAGCGGAACGATCACCACCGCCCCGGGGCACGACGCCCGGGCGAGTCCTACTTCGCGAACGCGTACCTAGCGGGAAGGTGAAGCGACGGACTCGGCGTCGGTGATGCGATAGAGCACGCCGGCGGGGTCGTCTTTCAGCACCGCGAAACGGCCGGCGACGACAATCGGCTCGAACCCGTACGCCAGCGCCTTCTTCGCATGCACTTCGACGATGGCGTCCGGTCCGGCCGGAAGGCAGAACGGGCAGTGCGGCGGCACCGCCGAAAGGAGGAAGTGCGCCTGCTTGTCACCCATGTCGAGGGGAATGATGAAGCCCTGAACGCGGACGTCCTTCTTGTCCAGGCCGAGGATGTCGCGCGAGAACTGCGGGACCATCTTGTTGCCTTGCTTGACCGGTTCCACCTGCGCAAGCGTCTTCCACGACACCACACCTGCCAATTCCGGAAGCACCTGCGCGCTGTAGTCCGACGCGTTCGGCAGACCCGTTGCCGGCACGTTGCTATCGAATGCCGCAAGGGGCATCGCCACTGCCAGCAGCGCGGCGCCGGCTAACGAAGTGAGATCGCGAGTCATCGAATCAGCCTTTGGCCAAGGTCGCTGCGACATCGAGGCGATACGCCCGCCATGCCGGCAGCAATGCCGCGAGTATACCGCCCGCCAACGCCAGCGCAATCACGCCGATCTCGCCGGGCAGGAGGCGCGATGCTCCGCTCGCAAGCGACGCCGCCGCGGGAAGCCACACGCCGATCAGTGCCAGCAGCGCGTGTCCAAGCGCGACGCCGACGACCGCGCCGGCAGCCGCAAGCAGCAGGCTCTCGAGCAGCAACATCGCGCAGACGCGGCTGCGGCTTGCGCCGAGCGTACGCATGATCGCGAGGTCGTACTGGCGCTCATCCATCGCCTGATAGAGCGCAATGAACATGCCCGCGGCCGCTGCCACGATGAGAAACACCGCGAAACCCTTGATCACGTCGGTACCGACGCCGAACACGGTGAACAGGCGCGCCGATTCGTAGGCGGGCGACGCCGCTTGCATCGAGGTCGCGCTGTCGATCCGCCGCGGCACGCTGACCGCGGCGAGCGGCGTGGCGTACCTGACCAGCGCCATCGTCACTTCGCGTCCGCCGGGACTGGTGTCAGCCACGTGGGGCTCCGACTCGGGCTTTTCCTGCGCCTCCTGCGCTTCGTGCTCGTGCACTTTCCATACGCTCTCGACACCGGTCAGCACCAGGCGGTCGATGACGGTACCGGCGCTCTGCAGCACGCCGACGACGCGATACGGGTTGTCGGCGTGGAGCTCGCCGCCTTCGGCCAGCCCGTGCGAGCCCGCGAAACGCGCGCCGATCGCGAGCCCCGATTGGCGCGCGATGTCCGCCCCGAGGACTGCCTCCATTGGCGCCTGCCACAAGGCGCCGCCGGCGAGCCTCGCATGATAGAGGCCGAGAAACGCGGGCTCGGTGCCGACGATATGCGCGCCGTGAAAGCTGTCGCCCATCGCGATGGGAACCACTTCCGCAATGAGCGGGTCGGCCCGCAGCGCGGCGACTTCAGCGAGTGGAATGTTGCCCGGAGGAACGTCGACGTGATAGATGCCCGAGAGAACGAGCTGCAACGGACTGCCCTTGGCGCCGACCACCAGATCGATCGCCGCCGCATCGCGCCTGAGACGCTCGTCCAGCGCCGTGGTGAGCAGCAGAAGGAGCGTGATTGTCGCCACCCCGAGGGTGAGCAGCACGAGGTTGAGAAGCGTCGTCAAAGGGCTGCGACGGACGTAGGCGAGGACGATGCGAGCGAGATTCACTCAGCTTCCTGGCAGAACATACGTGTGCGGAAACGCTCCGCTGATGCGCGCGTCGTGCGAGGCGACCACCAGGGTCGCACCCACCGCGTCGGCCTGCTCGGTCAGGAGCGCGATCGCCTGCGCCGCGTGCGCATCGTCGAGCGCCGCGGTCGGCTCGTCGGCGAGCAGGAGCAGCGGCCGATTGATCACCGCCCGCGCAATCGCTACCCGCTGCGCCTGACCTTGCGACAGAGTCTCGGGCAGTCGAGCCGCGAGCTCGCCGACGCCGACCCTGGCCAGCAGCGACTCCGCCGCGGGCCGCTCGATCGATGCGCCGGCGAGATAAGGCGCGAGCAGCAGATTCTCGAGCACCGACAGGCTCGCGACAAGATGCAGCCGTTGAGGAACATAGCCGACGTGGCGGCCGCGCCAGCGGTCGAGCTCAGGACCGGACCGTTGGGAAAGATCCTGATCGCCCACGGTGACCGTGCCGCTCGTCGGCCTGAGCAGACCCGCGAGCACGCCGAGGAGCGTCGACTTGCCGCTGCCCGACGGGCCGGCGAGGAGCCACCGCTCGCCGCGCAATGCCTCCCATGTCGGCACCACGAGCGCGACCGCGCCGTCATAGCGGTGCTCGATGCCGTGGAGGGTGAACATCCGCGAAGCCTAAAGCAACGCTGGACGTTCAGGCAATACGATCGCGCGTGTAGATCTACAAATCGCGCCCGACCGCGCCCGCGACGGCGCGAAGCGTTCCCATCAGCGTGCCGAACTCGCCGGGTGTCAACGCCTGATCGGCGTCGCACCACGCATCGCACGGGTTCGGGTGCACCTCGATCAGCAACCCGTCCGCCCCTGCGGCCACCGCCGCGCAGGAAAGCGCCGGCACCATCCATGCCTTGCCCCCGGCGTGCGAAGGATCGATGATCACCGGCAGGTGCGTTTCGCGCTTGAGCACCGGCACCGCGGTCACGTCGAGCACGTTGCGATACGCGGTCTCGAAGGTGCGGATGCCTCGCTCGCAGAAGATGATGTTGTGGTTTCCGCCGGCGGCGATGTACTCGGCCGCCATGAGCCACTCGCCGATCGTCGCCGACATGCCCCGCTTGAGGATCACCGGCTTGGTCGTCCGACCTACCTCCTTCAGCAGGTC
>VBCL01000417.1:0-568 GCA_005888865.1 Betaproteobacteria bacterium
TCCTTTCGGCCGGACTCGTCGACGAGATTTTGCTCTATGTCGCGCCGTGCGTGCTAGGCGACCCCGCGCGGGGAATGTTCGACTTGCCGGCGCCGCTTGCCGACCTTTCCAATCGCATTCCGCTCAAGCTGAGAAGCGTCGATGCGGTCGGCGACGACTGGCGCATAGTGGCGCGCCCGGCTCCCGGGATCCGCTGATGTTCACCGGCATCGTCGCGTCGATCGGACGCGTTGTCGCGTCCTCCCCGTCTGCGGACGGACTTCGCATCGACGTCGACGCCTCGTCGCTGGATGCGGCCGACATTGCGGTTGGCGAGAGTATCGCGGTGAATGGCTGCTGTCTGACCGTGGTCGCGCTCGATCACACGACCTTGTGCTTCGATGTCTCCGCGGAAACGCTGGCCTGCACGACCGGGTTCGATCGCCTTGGCCCCGTCAATCTGGAACGAGCGATGCGGGCCTCCGATCGCCTCGGCGGGCATATCATCAGCGGGCACATCGACGGCGTGGGCAAGGTGGTGCGCCTCCAACGTTCGGCGGGCGACGGAGGCGCGCTGCTCGAGGTCGAG
>VBCL01000417.1:579-1727 GCA_005888865.1 Betaproteobacteria bacterium
GGATGGGGTGAGCCTGACCGTGAACGGCATCTCCGGCCGGCGCTTTTCCGCGAACCTGATCCCGCATACACTGGAAGCGACGACGTTGGGTGCATTGGCGGCCGGCAGCGGCGTCAACATCGAAGTCGATCTCTTCGCGCGCTACGTCGAACGGCTGCTGCAGTCGCACGCTGAATAGGAGGCATTATGGATCTCACAACATTGGAACGACTGCCGCTGTGGATCGGCGGTCGCACCGTCGCCGCGCACACGACGCGCTATGGCGAAGTCACCAATCCGGCCACCGGGGAAGTCTTGAGGCACGTTCCCCTGGCGGACAACGACGACGTGAAGGCCGCGGCGGCCGCTGCGCTGGCCGCGTGGCCCGCGTGGCGAGCCGCGCCGTCGCTGCGCCGTGCACGCATCCTCATGCGCTTTCGCGAGCTGATGGAAGCGCACAAGAAGGAGCTCGCCCGCCTGGTTTCGCAGGAGCATAGCAAGACGATCACCGATGCCGAAGGCTCGATTACCCGCTGTATCAAAGTCGTCGAGTTCGCGACCGGAATTCCGCAGTTGCTCAAGGGCGAATTCAGCGACAACGTGGGCAGCGGCGTGGATGGGTTCTCCACACCGTTCAATTTTCCAGCGATGGTGCCGATGTGGATGTTTCCCATTGCGCTCGCCTGCGGGAATTGCTTCATTTTGAAGCCTTCCGAACGGGATCCGACGATGAGCTTGCGCATGGCCGAGCTCCTGCAGGAGGCGGGTCTGCCGGACGGCGTATTCAACGTCGTCCACGGCGACAAGGAAGCTGTCGACGCGATCCTTGCACATCCCGATATCAAGGCGATTTCGTTTGTGGGGTCGACGCCGATCGCGAAATACATTTACGAGACCGGCGCCCGGCACGGAAAGCGCGTCCAGGCGCTGGGCGGCGCGAAGAACCACGCGGTTGTCCTGCCTGACGCGGATCTCGACTTCGCCACCGAAGCGTTGATCGGCGCCGGCTACGGCTCGGCCGGCGAGCGATGCATGGCGGTGTCGGTGGTGGTGGCGGTCGGCGAGGCGGGTGACGTTCTGCGTGACAAGCTCGCCGAACGCGCGCGGCGAATCGTGGTCGGACCGGGCGACCGTGCCGAGTCCGAGATGGGCCCGGTCATCACCTGCGC
>VBCL01000418.1:0-2183 GCA_005888865.1 Betaproteobacteria bacterium
GGCGATCGCGCTTATCAACGCCAATCCCTATGCCAACGGCGCCGCGCTATTCACGCGCTCGGGCTTTGCGGCGCGCCGCTTCCAGCAACAGGTCGAGGTCGGCATGATCGGCATCAACGTACCGATCCCCGTGCCGATGGCTTTTTATTCGTTCGGCGGCTGGCGCAACTCGCTCTTCGGCGACCTGCACGTGCACGGCATGGACGGCGTGCGCTTCTACACGCGAGGCAAGGCGGTGACGACGCGCTGGCCGGACGACGGCAGCGCGGCGCCGGGGTTTCATATGCCGACGATGAGCTGAAACGAACGGCCGCGACGAAAGAGCGTCTTTACCTGCTCAAACCGAGGCGACGGGGCGGCGCTCCTCGGTTGCGGCCGGAGGGCTGAGACACGCTCGGGCGAGTCTCCGGCGTGCCGATCGTGAACACGAATTGGACGATCGTCCAGTACGGTACCGGGCTGCCGCCGTCTTGTGCCGGCGCGAATTCCATGCGCTTGAGGGCGTCGAGTATCGCGGGGCCGAACAAGGGATCGTCAACCACGAGCTTCGCATCGGTGACCTTGCCGATGGCATCGAGCGCTACCACCGCCGCGAACCTGCCCTCGAATCCTCTTTCGATCGCGCCACGCGGGTAATCGACGACCGGCGCTCCCAGCAACATGGGTATCTTTTGCACCGGATTGGGGAATCGTTGTGCCAGCTGCGCGACGTAATCGGCGCCGAGTGACGCCGGGTCGGCGATCGTACCGACAGACACACTGATCTCTGGCGCTCCTAATGCGGTGCTTGCGGGCTTTCCCCCTGCGGGGGGATGCGCGCGACCTAACGTTGTCTCGATCGGTTTGGTATCGGCCGGCACGACCAGATCAGGAGGGGCCGGAGGCTGTGGCGGGACCGGCTCCTCAGGCTCGGGCTGGGCGGGTGGCGGCCCCGCGAGCAGTGCCTGCAGCACCGGGATACCTCCGGTCCCGCCTTCGGCGAACGTGTAGCCCGTCGGGAGAAGACCGCGAAGGGCCGCAACCGCGAGCGCGTGAATGACGAGCGAGATCCCGATCGCGATCCATAGTCTGCGCTCGGTTGCGCCAGTGCCTGAGGTTCCGTTGAAAGGGAAGCTTGCGCCAGTCAAACCAGTGGCCAATGCGGACATCGGGGCAGAGTGTAAAGCGGCCCCTTCGCTTGCGCGAAGGGGCCAGACGAAATGATCAACGAGCCGCGTCTATTGCCCCATCAGTCGCCACGACATGCGATGCGCACCCAGCTCCGGCGGCGGAATGACTTGGTTGAACACGAGAGTGCTGTTGGCTCCCGTAATCGCGATCCGGATGTCGATGCCTCCGGCCGTCTTGTCGTCGCTCGAATCGGTGAAGATCGTGATATCCAGGCCCACGGCGCCCTGCTGCATGTCGATGCCGTCGACTCGGGAACCTCCTTGCTCCAGCAACGACTCGCCTTCCGAGAAGCTGCGCACGTATAACGTCGCCGGCTCGCCGGTGAGGCACGGATTGTCCTGCGGCGAAGTGCCGGCGTACGCGACGAGGGAGAGCGCGGCCTTCACCGGCGTGATGATCCGGCGTCGCTGTCCGTCCCCGGTGTCGGGAAGGTCGTCGAACCAGCCCTTGTCGGGTTTCGACGTCAGGCCGTTGACCTTGTCGGTCAATGCCGTAAGGTCCGCTCGTGTCAGCGGCTTTGCAGGATCGATAGGCTTGGGTGTGGTCGTCGTCCCGTCTCGGAGCGCGTAGAAGGTCTGCTGCTGATCGGCGATGGCGGTTACGGTGAGGTCGGACGGCGCCAGCAGCCTTCCCGTGCCGATGAATATCCAGCGATCCACACCATTGATGATATCGACCTCGGCCTCCGGTGGCGTCGTGACAGGCTGCTGTGCTCCGCCCGGGTCGGTGAACGTCGCCATCAAAGCGGCCTTTCCGGGATTCGCAGGCTTGCCGCCGCAGGTACCGTCGCCGTCTCCCCAGAACGAGTCGTCCGCGCAGGACACATCGAAACGCCAGAAGTTTCCGCAGAGGTCGCCGCCGTAGATCTGCTCGACCAGCTGATTATGAACGTCCTTCGTGTAGCCCGCGATGTGGGCGAGGCCCGAAGGCTCGCCGTTCTTGCAGGCCGTGACGCCAGTATCCATCGCGGCCCGAACCGGCTTTCCCGTAGCAGCATCGAGGAAGAAGATCTT
>VBCL01000418.1:2253-2830 GCA_005888865.1 Betaproteobacteria bacterium
AAGCGCGCGTCTTGGTCACCAGTGGCCGACCGTAGGTATATCCCATCTCCGTGTCGGTGAAGGTCCACAGGTACTGTGTGGCGGCGGTCGTTTCGTCGGTGACGCCCAGCGTGTTGGTTACGTCGAGCGCGTAGTACGACTTGCCCCCCTTGCCGAGTCCGCCCACCAGCAACGAATGCCAATCGGAGCTGCCGCCGCCAAAGTTGGCATCGTACACGCGTGGCGTCGAATCGACGTAATAGTGATGGCGGAAGGCCGGCAGCGCGCCGTCCTGGTACGAGAGCGCACCCAGCCCTGTGGCGTCCGGCCGGTACAGGTCGTGCGGGATGAACGCCCAGGCTTCGTCCCCGGTCGCATCGTCGAACGCGTGCAGCATGCCTTCGTTGGCGCCGACGTAGACGCGGGCCGGGCGTGCGCTGTTGCTCGAAACGAATGTGGAATAGCCCGGATCGTTCCCATCGAGATACGGGAGACTGGGCGGACCGACGTAGACCGCCTGGGAGTCGACGATGTCTCCGAGGAAGTCCTCGAAGCCGCCCGCGAGCGGCGGGGGCGAGCATGAGATACCGGTTGGCGC
>VBCL01000418.1:2843-5237 GCA_005888865.1 Betaproteobacteria bacterium
TGATCTTGCCGACGACGCACAGGGAGCGCACGCGGAATTGGCCGGTCGCGGTGCCCTCGTTGGTGGGATTGCCGCGCAGGTATTCGAGAATGCCCTGCCCGGTCGCAGGCTGTCCGGGCGCGAGCGAGTCCTGCTGCGCTGCGGACAGGTTGCCCCACAGGAACGGGACGGCGCTGCCTGGGCCGCCGCTTTTGTCGTCACTCACGGTGAAGATCTTCCGCTTCGTGAACCACGGCGTCGGATCGCTGACGGTGACCGCCAGCTGCGCGTTGAGCTGCGTCGCGGCCTGCCAGAGGGGGTCCGGATCTTCGAGGCCTGTCTTGGGATCGACGCTGATCTTGGCCATCGTGCCGGCCCAGCCTGGCTGGAAGGTCACCACATACACCGCGTGGTTGCTGAGCGAGATCGAGCTGCTGGCGAGTCCGGCGCCGGCGCGCGTCCCCGCCTGATTGGTGATGTCCTGCAGGATCTGGCCCATGCCCAGCTTCAACTCGGCCGCGGTCTGCGCATTGACGAACCGTCCGCGCCCGTTGATCGCGGCGTGCCAGAGATCGTCGACACCCGAGTTGTCCGGCCGGTTGGGTGTCGTGCAAGAGCCGGGCGGAGGAGAACAGATCGGCGTCACTTGCGGCCACTGCAGCGTGCCGGCGGCCAACTGACTCTCTGTGGACGTCTGGTTCTCGGTCGGGAGCTTGCCCTGCGTGCCGAGCGACAACGCGGCGAAGTTCAAGTGCTGCCAGGCCGCCGGGTCCTTGCCCGAAGTCGGTACGTTGTTGTCCATGTTGGGACCGGACGTGCGCAGATCGGTCACCCAGTAATTCATGGCGTAGTCCGAAGCCGCATCGGCCAGCAGTTGTTTCGAGTTCTCGCGGTAAGGCGCCGGCCACGGCTTGCCCGGCGTCAGGCCCGGAATGAGCTTCTGATTGGGTCCCGGGGCGGAATCCGGATAGTTGGGCACGGCGTCGTCCTGGTCGCCTACCTTTGCTGTCGGATACGATTGGCTGGTGAACCCGTCGGTGAACAGCATGTGCCAGTTCTTCTGACACGAAATAGTGATGGGGTCTTTGGACCCGGCCAGCACGGGACTGGTGCCGTTCAGGAAGTAATCGCCGATGCGCTCCATCGCGTCGAGCGTCGGCGTGTCCAGTTGCAACGGGATCGAAATCGCAAAGAGTTGCTTGAACCACGCCGACTTCTGTGCTGCCTTGAAATCGTCGACATTGACGAACGTCGCGGGATCGGCTTGCGCCGCAGCCGTGGTGAGCTGGTTGGACATCGTATGGAAACCGACGCGATACTGATCGTCCAGCGCCGTGAAAGAGACCGAAGTGAACGTCTTCATCGTCTGGATGCGCGTGCGGTAATACGCGAACCAGTTGGCGTAATTCGTCATCTCCTCGTCGAAGGTGCGGGTGATCGTGTGCGACTGCGGCGGGGTATTGGAGTCGGTCCAGGTGTGGACATAGCTCGCCGTCGCTTCCTTGGCGATGTCGAGGTCGACGCGCTGGAAGGCCGCGGTCGTCTTGTTGTCGACGTAGCTCGTCTTCCCGAACTGGTAGAAGCGCGGATAGAAATGCGTCGCGTCCTTGGCAGGCTGGCAGGTACCGCCGCCGACGTCCGTGCCGAAGCCCGCCCATTGATCACTGGTCGTGGGGGTGTTGGCGACCTTCTGGTCGCACCACTGCACTTCGGACTTCCAATAGTGCCGGGGTGCGCTCGCGAAGTGTGCCGTTGCGGGGCAGGCATCGGGACTCGAAGCATTCGCATCGGGCGCAAAGGGCCCCGTGATTGGCGTGAGGAATTTGCCCGACGGGTAGGCGTAGGCCCCCGACGTGTACGTACCCGATGCCTTGTTGTTGCGCCGGCACACGACGCCATTGTTCTCCGCGTCGTTGCGTAGCGTCGCGGTAGAAACTCCAGCCACGCCGCCGGTGGTGCACACCGCCGCGCTCGGCGGCAGCGGCCCGGGCTGGTCGGGGCAGTTGGCGTTCGACGTGCATTGCGCGCCCGTGGCGCTGCACTTGCCGACGTGCGGGCAGTTGACGATGTCGACTCCCGGGAACGAGCAGGGGAGACTGGTGATGCTGCATATCAGGTTAACGTCTGGACATTCGACGGCCGAGTTACAAGAGGAATGCGTATTCGAGCACGTTTTGATATTCGAGCAGCAGAACTGCGTCTGGCCCTGGTTGCAGGAGGTCGCGAAACACGCCGGCGGCGGGACGATCTTGGTGCCCTTGCAGGTTCCGAAGGCGACGGGGCACCCGCAGCTCGTGTCGGTCGTGCCGTTGAATTGAATGTCGGTGCAGGCCGCCGTGCAGCTCTGCGCCGCGTTGAGGTTGCACTTGCCCGGAGTCAGGCATTGCAGGTTGGCGTCCGCTTGCGTGGCGCCCG
>VBCL01000419.1:0-2890 GCA_005888865.1 Betaproteobacteria bacterium
GGCCGGCGTACGAGGAGCGGACGTTCACCGCCTATCGCGCGTATTTCCGCTACGTGCCCAAGGGCAGGTTCGTGCTCGAGTACACCGTGCGGCTCAACAACCCCGGCGAGTTCCATCTGCCCACGACCCGCGTCGAGGCGATGTACGCGCCGGAGATGTTCGGCGAGCTTCCGAATGCGGACTGGACGGTGATGCCGTGAAGATCTTCCTCCGACGTACGCCCCATCACCCGAACCCTCTCCCCGCAAGCGGGGCGATGGCATTTGCGCTGCTCTGTTTCGCGACCACGATTGCGCAGCGCGCCTGCGCCGATACCGGGCTGCCATCTTTTGAAACCGTCAAAGCGGCTTACGTCTCCTCGGAGGCGCTGCTCCTCGACCGCCACGGCATCCCGCTGTCGGAGCTCCGCGTCGATCCGAAGGTGCGCCGCCTCGACTGGGTCTCGCTCGCAGACATATCACCCGCGATGGCCGCGACGCTGATCGCGGCGGAGGACAAGCGGTTCTACGACCACGCCGGCGTCGACTGGTCGGGACTCGCCGGTGCAGCGTGGGACAGCGTGTGGCGCACGCTCGACGGCCGCCGCCCGCGCGGCGGATCGACCATCACCATGCAGCTCGCCGCCTTCCTCGATCCCGCGCTTTCGCAGAATAGCGCCGGCGGCAACGCGCGCACGCTCGGCCAGAAATGGGACCAGGCGCAGGCCGCACGAGCGCTCGAGCGCACGTGGACCAAGCCGCAGATCCTCGAAGCGTATCTGAACCTCGCGTCGTATCGCGGAGAGCTCGTGGGGCTTGCCGCCGCGGCGCGCGGGCTCTTCGGCAAATCACCCGCAGGCATCGATGCGCGTGAAGCGGCGACCCTGGTCGCGCTCCTGCGCAATCCCACCGCGCCGGCGGCGGCGGTTGCCCAGCGCGCCTGTGTCGTTGCCGCGCTGGCCTCGACTGCCATCGTCTGCGAGGAAGTCCGCGCCACGACGATGGTCACCCTCGCCGGCGCGTACCGCATGGCGCCGCGCTGGAGCGATGCGCCGCACGTGGCGGCGAAGCTGCTGAAGCACCCCGGCGAACGCGTGACGACGACGCTCGACGCCGATCTCCAGCGCTTCGCCGCGGCGATACTGCGTGATCACCTCGCAGAGCTTGCCGAGCATGGTGTCGGCGACGGCGCCGTGGTCGTTCTCGACAACGCCTCGGGCGACGTCCTCGCGTATGTCGGCAGCGCGGGCCCGCTCTCCTCCGCGCCGCAGGTGGACGGCGCCGCCGCGCTGCGTCAGCCCGGATCGACGCTCAAGCCTTTCCTCTACGCGCTCGCGCTCGACTCCAAACTGCTCACGGCCGCGTCGCTCGTCGATGATAGCCCGGTCGCGATCGCCACGGCGCGCGGCATGTACGTGCCGCAGAACTACGACCGGGATTTTCACGGACTAGTGAGCGTACGCACTGCGCTCGCAAGCTCGCTCAATGTGCCGGCGGTGCGCACCCTCGAGCTGATTGGGGTGGATCGCTTTCACGACGCGCTGAAGCGTCTGGGCCTGGACACGCTTACCCGCGACGACGAGTTCTACGGCGCCGCGCTGGCGTTGGGCGATGCCGACGTAACGCTCCTGTCGCTTACCAACGCGTATCGCGCGCTGGCCAACGGCGGCACCGCCGGTGCGACGCGATTCGTGCCCGAGACGCGCGCCGCGACGTCACCCTACCGTGTGTTCGGCGCCGCCGCCAGTTACATCATCGCCGATATCCTTTCCGATCGCGGCGCGCGCGCCCTGTCCTTCGGCCTGGAGAATCCGCTTGCCACGCGCGTGTGGAGCGCCGCCAAGACGGGCACGAGCAAGGACATGCGCGACAACTGGTGCGTCGGCTTTACGTCGCGCTACACGGTCGGCGTCTGGGTCGGTAACTTCTCCGGCGCACCGATGCGCGATGTCTCCGGTGTCACCGGTGCAGCTCCGATCTGGCGCGACATCGTGCATCGCCTGCACGCCGCCGATCCATCGGGGCGTCCGGCAGCGCCATCCGGCCTGCTGCGGATCAGCGTCTGGTTCGATCCCGCGGTCGAACCGGAGCGAAGGGAATGGTTTCTCCGCGGGACCGAGATGAGTGTGATCGAGAGTAAGCGCGGCGGCAGCGCCCCGGGCGACGCCTCGCTCGCGCCGCGAATCCGCTATCCCGCCGCGAACATGGTCATCGCACTCGATCCTGACATCCCCGTTGGCGCGCAGCGCGTGGTCTTCGAAGCCTCGCCTGCCTTGGCGGGTTCGCGGTGGCGACTTGACGGGACCACGCTGTCCGACAGCGACGCACGAGGCCGTGCCGATTGGACGCCCGCGTCTGGCAGACACACGCTGACACTCGAGGATTCCGACGGGGTGCCGCTGTCGACGGTGAGCTTCGAAGTGCGCGGCGCCTCCATTCGCTAGCGCGCGATCGCGCCGGGCTCAAGGCGTGACGCCGCTCGACCTGGCAAGCGCGGCGCGCCTGCCGGCTCGACCATCTCAAGTCACGTTGACCAGGTCAGGCATGTAGTAGTTGTAAATCATCCGCGTGCGGAACACGTATTGACGCAGCGCATCATCACCTTGGTCGGCACGGGCCTGGAGGCGATTCTGCGCGGCCGGGGACAGCATGATGCGTGGCTGGATGATCACCCGGGAAGAGCGGGTGTCCACATTCGCGTAAGGTGACGCGACGGGTTGCGCTGGCGCAACCTGGGCTATGCCAAACAATGCGCCGCTCGTCAGCGCAAGGAGCAACGGCGATACGACGTTTCGCTTCCTCATGGTGTACTCCTCTGTATCGGTTCGACCTCCAGGGCACTCACGCGCCGCGGCCACGCCCACGCCGCCTCCGCTCGGCCCACGGTCATCCGACACCGAAAGTAACGATAC
>VBCL01000419.1:2919-4680 GCA_005888865.1 Betaproteobacteria bacterium
TCGCGGTCATAAGATTGGCCACGCAGTCCGACGGCAGGTGGCGATACGCCGCGTCGGTGGTCGGGGCCAAACGAATGACAAGCGAAATGGCAAACTCCGATTGGTCACTGGACGACATTGCGCTCGATCGCGTCGAGACCGAGCGTGTCAGATGGCACGAAGAGCTTTTCCTATTGCTCGCCGGCGCATCGTTCGTCGAGACCGGGTCCGATCTGTACACGCGCAACCTCGTGGAGCGATTCCACGACGATGCGGACGTTTCCTCCTGGCTGACCGACCATTGGCAGCCGGAGGAGCTGCAGCATGGACGAGCCTTGCGCGCCTACGTGAACCGCGTCTGGCCCGAGTTCGACTGGCAAGCCGCCTTTGCTGCTTTCCTGGCCGATTACTCGCGCAGTTGCACGGAGGAGGAATTGGAACGTACGCACTGCCTGGAAATGGCCGCCCGCTGCGTGGTCGAGATGGGCACGGCAACCTATTACCGGGCGATCCGAGACCTCTCCGTGGAGCCCGTACTCGGTCGCCTGGTCGGCTTCATCCAGCGTGACGAGGTGCGGCATTACAAGCACTTCTATCGCTATTTCAACAAGTACAACGATATCGAGCACAACAGCTCCAGGACGGTATGCGGCGCGCTGGCCCGGCGCCTGCGGAACATTCTTCCGAACGATGCGGAATGCGGCTTGTGGTATCCGTTTCAGGCCCGGAATCCGCACGCGTCACGCAAGGGACCCGAGTTCCGTCGAGCCGTCGGGCGCGCTAAGGCGCTGGTGCGCAGGCACTATCCCGCGCCGATGGCCATCAGGATGTTCCTCAAGCCGCTCGCCTTGCCTCCCATCGTGGACCGCCTGAGCTATGGGCCAGCGAGACTGGCGCAACGTCTGCTGCTGCGTTAGTGATGTTGCGTTAAGCCCGTTGCCCGTCCGGCGAGTGGTTGTCCGCCGCTCGGGTCACGCCGCGGATGCTGTGAAGGCTCTCCGGAGGCGTAGTATTGTCCCGAGAACAAGAGCAGTTCTGCCGGTTCAACGAGGCGATCACGCCAACATAGGAGGAATCATGAGCGACAAGACTCGGCGCGAGCATCTCAAGACGCTGCTGGGCATGGCGGCACTGGGCAGCACACCCCTTGCCGCGCTGGCCGCACCGCCCGCGAAACCGCAGGAGGCGGTTCCGCCGCAAGGCATCGGCTACCGCATCGAGCACGTTTCGTACAGCGACCAGGGCGGACGGCCGGACGGCGTGCAGGTGATGGTCAATCGCAAGCACGTTTACGTCGGCCACATGTTCAATGACGGTGTGACGATCCTCGACGCCACCGATCCGCGCAAGCTGAAGCCGGTCGGGTTCTTCAGCGCAGGGGCCGGCACCCGCACGCACCAGTTGCAAACGGCCGAGGACATGTTGCTGCTCGCCAACGGCGCAAACATCGTCGCGATGCAGTCGTACGACGGCATGCGCGGCTATTTCGAGAACAACCTGGTCGACAGCATCACCAACCGGAAGAAATTCCGCTCCGGCCTGTCGATTCACGACATCTCCAAGCCCGGCGAGATGAGGGAAATCGCGTTTCTCGAGATTCCCGGCTTCGGCATCAACCGGGTCTGGTGGCCAGGCGGGCGCTACGCTACCGTGGCCGCGCATTTCGATGGCTACACCGATCATATCCTCGCCATCGTCGACCTCAAGAACATCACCAAGCCCGAAATCGTCTCCCGCTGGGCGCTGCCCGGCATGAACCGTGCGGCCGGCGAAGCGCCGACG
>VBCL01000425.1 GCA_005888865.1 Betaproteobacteria bacterium
GGTCACGCACGCGACGCCGATCGCGACCTTGTGCGGCACCACCGCGGGGAACGCCGACGTCACAGCCGCCACGCCGGCGGCGACCGACACCGAGACCGTGAGCACGTAGTCCACCAGGAGCGCGGCCGCCGCCACCAGGCCCGCGACCGCGCCGAGGTTCTCCCGCGCAACGATGTAGGAGCCTCCGCCGCTCGGATAGGCGTGGATCGTCTGCTGGTAAGAGATCGCGACGATCGCGAGCAGCGCGGTGATGGCGAGCGAGATCGCGACCGAGAGGTGCAGCACGGCGGTGCCGGCCAGCACCAGGATGAGGAGGATCTCCTCCGTCGCGTAGGCGACGGAGGAGAGCGCGTCGGACGAAAACACGGCGAGTGCGATCCGCTTGCGCAGGCGCTCATGACGCGCCTGGGCCAGCGGCATCGGCGGGCCGACGAGAACGCGCTTCAGGAGCGCGACTCTCACGCCGACTCCGCACGGACGCGCATGAGCCTCAAGTCTAGCCCACGGGCGCAGGCGCCCGGCGTGGATGCGCCGCACCGGGTGAATTTTTACGCAATTTTAACGCTGCCGCTCGGCCTCTTAACACTGCCTTGAACCACGGGGATGGCACAGTCTCAGCGGAGGTCTCCGCCATGTGCGACACGTCCGAAGGCGAGCGTGCGTCCGCCACCATGCGGCCACGGTGGGGCACGCTCTACGCGACCGTGTTCCCGCAGCTCGCTGCGCTCGGCGCGGCGGAGGTCGTGCACTCGCCGGGCGCGATCCGTCTCGCGCTGCGGTGCCTCTTGGCGCTCGGCGCCTTCGCCACGATGTCGGTCTGGCTGCGCGCCAACCGACCGGCATTCGATCTTCAGAACTGGTGCGACTGCGCCGGCCAGCGGATGACCATTCGAGTGATCGAGTCCCGCCTGCCCAAGCTCACCGCCTCGCCGCTCGAGCCGGCCGTCATCACACAGGATCTCGTCGAGGACGAGTACGATATCGCGGGCCGTTGAGCCACGAAGCGCTGTAACGCGAATGCTGTTCCGCACATCCCAACGTCACAAATCCTTGCAACCGTCTCGACCGAGGAGGAGGCTTGCCGATAAGAACGATGCCGATGCCGGCCGCGGTCATCGCTGTGTTGCCGGTGGTCGCCCCGACCGGCGGGCGCCAGCGCCGGAGGGCAGGGCGCATGCGCAATGAAGGGAGCGCCTGTGATCCCGTTACGTCCGATCAAATACGCCGTCGTCGCGTTCGGTGTCCTGATCGCATCCGGCCTGCCGTCAGCTGCCCTCGCCGCTGATCCCGACTGGAAGGCCGTGGAGCAGGCCCTCGGCAAGACCGGACAGGTGCAACCGGGTGATGTGTTTCGCATCGGCATGCCGCGCACCGATCTCAGCGTCACAGTCAAGGGCGTTCCCGTGAAGCCGGGATTCGCGCTGGGCTCGTACGCGGCATTCAAGCAGGTCGGCGACCACGCGATGGTGATGGGCGATCTCGTCCTGCTCGATCAGGAGGTCCCGGCCGTGATGTCCGGACTGTTTGCCGGTGGTCTCGAGGTTACGGCAGTGCACAACCACCTCAACGAGGTCTCGCCGCACGTGCTGTACATGCACTACAGCGGCCACGGCGACGCGGTGCAGATGGCGCGCGCGTTGCGACAGGCTCTATCCGCCAGCGGCACTCCCCTGGGCGGCGGCACTCCGCCCGCACTGGCTGCCGGTCCCGCGCTGGACACGAAGGCAATCGAACAGGCGCTCGGACGATCGGGACGGGATGTCGGGGCCGGCGTCTTCCAGGTCACCGTCCCGCGGGCCGAAGCGATCACCGAGATGGGTGAGGCGCTCCTGCCGGCAATGGGTGTCGTGACTGTCATCAACTTTCAGCCGACGACCGACGGCAAGGCGGCCATCACGGGGGATTTCGTCCTGATCGACAAGGAAGTGAACGCCGTGGCCAAGACGCTTCGGCAGCACGGCATCGACGTGACGGTCACGCGCTCATGGACATGCCGCGCCTCTTTTACATGCACTTCTGGGCCACCGACGACGCGACGAAGCTCGCACAGGCGCTGAAGGCGGCGCTCGACGCTACGAACAGCCGCCGATAGCCGGCGCGCTATGGACATCCGACGCGCAACCAGGTCTCTCCACCAGCTGCCACGGCGTTGAGCCGCTCAGAAGAACGAATAGTAGAGCGCCAGAGTGATGGTGTTCTGCGCCTCGGAAGTCGGCGCGAGCCCGCGCCCGCCCACGTTACGGACGCTGAACGCGTCACGGTTCGCCTGGTCGTGACGGTACTCGAGCCTGCCCACCAGCCCCTTCCAGATCTTGTACTCGAGCGTCGCCGTCACTTCCCAGAGATCCACATTGGCGCCGGGCACGATCGTCTCGCTGCTGCGCACGCCCTGCGGGTCGGAGAAGTACTCCAAGCGTAGCGCCGTCCGAAGCGCCTTGGTCCAGTCGTACGCCACGTAGCCGGCAACGCCGCCCCAGCGCGAGTCGGCGTCGCGCCGCGTTCCGACGAGCAGTGGGTCCTTCTCCTCACCGGCGACGTCGAAGTTGACGGCGAATGTCCAGCGGTCGATACCGGTGTACAGGATGGTGGTATCGACGATGACCCGGTTATTGACACCTCCGTGCATCTGGTTGCGATTCTGCTCAGGGCCGACGAACCAGCTCACCGTCGCCGACAACTTGTCGGTCGGCGTGAACGCGAAGTTCCCCGTCGGCCGCAGGTGGCCGTTGTTATTATCGGCGTTGTCCCAACCATTGGTGAACCCGGCGGTCACGCTGAACCATTTTGTGACCGGATAAGTCGCGAGCAGCCCGGTGTGGAAATAGGGCGTGCCGAGCGTGTAGAGAAACGACCGCGAGAAGTTGAGATTCTTCGGACTCTCGTAGACCTCGTAGCCGATGAGGGTCGCCCACTTTCCCGCCTTCAGCGTGAGCCCCTCGCCCACCGGCACGAGGTAGGAGAGGTACGCCTCTGCGAGATCGTACTTCGCCGTGTTGCGGAAGAAAGGCCCGCCATCGTCGCTGTCGCGGAAGATCCCCAGCGAGTGGTTCTTCTGCGAGTCCATCCCGCCCGTGATGACCACGCCCCAGCCGAGGCGATAGCGCTCGGATGGGTCCTTCTTGATGCTGAACTCGGCGGCGTTGAACGTGTAGCCGTTGTCGTGGTCGTAGAACCGCAGCTCGTTGACATTGCCGCGGCCCGTGCGACCGAGGTTGGCGACATAGCTGTTCTCGACGTACGAGAACAGCATGATCTCCTCGAGGTAGGACTTCGGCTGACCTTCGGGCGTAGCCGTGCGGCCGAGCACGTCGGCGACCGACTTCTGGGCGAGCGCGGCGCTCGGCAGGGCACTGACAACCGTCATCACACATAGCATGAGCGTCAGGCGTCGGATCATGGATGCCGTCGCCTCTCTCTGGTTAGCGGCCATCGAGAGCCAGGTTGAGCGCGAGCACGTTCACCCGCGGCTCGCCGAGAAACCCGAGCTGCCGACCTTCGGTGTGCCGTTCGACCAGCGTGCGCACAGCATCCGGTTGTAGCTTGCGAGCCTTCGCGACCCGGTTGACCTGATACAACGCTGCCGCCGGCGAGATGTGCGGATCGAGCCCGCTGCCGGATGCGGTGACGAGGTCAACCGGCACCGGCGCAGTGTTGCCCGGATCCGCAGCGCGCAGCGCGTCCACCCGCTCCTGCACGGACTTCACGAGCGCCGGGTTCGTCGGGCTCAGGTTCGAGCCGGACGACGACGCGGCGTTGTAGCCGAAGGGCGAGGTCGCCGACGGCCGGCCCCAGAAGTACTTCGGATCGTCGAAGGGCTGGCCGATCAGCGCGGAGCCGATGACCTTGCCGTCTTTCACGATCAGGCTGCCGTTCGCCTGGCGCGGGAACACGATCTGAGCGATCGCGGTCACCACGACCGGATACACGATGCCGGTCACCACCGTCAGGACGACGAGCGAGACGAGCGCGGCGCGCAGATGGCTCATGGCGGGCTCCTTTACACCAGACCCAGCGCGACCAGGATCATGTCGACGAGCTTGATGCCCGGGAACGGAATGAGGATGCCCCCCACGCCGTAGATCCAGACGTGGCGGCGCAGGACGGCGGCGGCGCCGATCGCGCGATAGCGCACGCCCTTCAGCGCGAGCGGAATCAGGGCGACGATGATGAGCGCGTTGAAAATGACGGCGGAGAGGATCGCGCTCTCCGGCGTGGCCAGCCGCATGATGTTCAGCGCGTTCAGCGCCGGGTACGTCGTGGCGAACGCGGCCGGAATGATCGCGAAGTACTTGGCGACGTCGTTGGCGATGCTGAACGTGGTCAGCGCGCCGCGTGTCATCAGCATCTGCTTGCCGGTCTCGACGACCTCGAGCAGCTTCGTCGGGTTGCTGTCGAGGTCGATCATGTTGCCGGCTTCCTTGGCGGCCTGGGTGCCCGAGTTCATGGCCACCGCCACGTCGGCCTGAGCCAGCGCCGGCGCGTCGTTGGTGCCGTCGCCGGTCATGGCCACCAGCCGGCCCTGGCTCTGAAGGTCACGAATGAGCTTGAGTTTGGTCTCCGGCGTGGCCTGCGCGAGGAAGTCGTCGATGCCCGCCTCGGCCGAGATGGCGGCGGCGGTGAGCGGGTTGTCACCGGTGATCATCACGGTCTTGATGCCCATGCGCCGCAGCTCGCCGAAGCGCTCGCGAATACCTCCCTTCACGATGTCCTTGAGCTGGACGCAGCCGAGCACGCGTGCCTGGTCGGCGACGACG
>VBCL01000426.1 GCA_005888865.1 Betaproteobacteria bacterium
TTTCGTGGTGCGCATCCAGCGCTGGTTCGGTCATGCGGATGCGCCCGAACCGCAGGAATCGCGACACCGGCACGATGTTTGACAAGATCCTCATCGCGAACCGGGGCGAAATCGCGTGCCGGATCGCACGTACGTCGCGGCGCATGGGTGTTCGCACCGTCGCCGTATATTCGGACGCCGACGCGGCCGCGCTGCACGTGGCCTCGTGCGATGAAGCTTATCGGGTGGGCCCCGCGCCGCCGCGGGAGAGCTATCTCGACGGCAAGGCGATCATCGCCGCGGCCCGCGCGAGCGGTGCCCAGGCCATCCATCCCGGCTACGGCTTCCTGTCCGAGAATGCGGACTTCGCGGCTGCGGTTGCCGCGGCCGGACTCGTCTTCGTCGGGCCGCCGCCGGCGGCGATCCGCGCGATGGGCTCGAAAGCGGAGGCCAAGACGATCATGGCCAAAGCCGGAGTGCCGGTCGTGCCCGGTTATCACGGATCCGACCAGAAGGACGCGAGCCTGCTCGCGCAGGCGGACGCGATCGGTTACCCGGTACTGATCAAGGCGTGGGCCGGTGGCGGGGGCAAGGGGATGCGCATCGTCGAGCGTCACGATGCGTTCGACGCTGCGCTCGGCGCGGCCCGGCGCGAGGCGCAAGCGAGCTTCGGCGACGATCGCGTGCTCCTGGAAAAATATCTGACCGAGCCGCGGCACATCGAGCTCCAGGTGTTCGCGGATGCGCACGGCGGCTGCGTCCATCTGTTCGAGCGCGACTGCTCGGTGCAGCGCAGACATCAGAAGATCCTCGAAGAAGCGCCCGCCCCGGGCATGACGCCGGCGCGCCGCGCGCTCATGGGTGCGGCAGCGGTCGCTGCGGCCAAGGCGATCGGCTATGTCGGCGCAGGCACCGTGGAGTTCATCGTGCCGTCCGAAGCGGTATCGGGCAAGGCGATCGACGCGTTCTACTTCATGGAGATGAACACCCGGCTGCAGGTCGAGCACCCGGTTACCGAGATGATCACGGGCCAGGATCTCGTCGAATGGCAGCTGCGCACCGCCGCCGGCGAGCGCTTGCCGCTCGAACAGGAGGATATTCCGCTTCGCGGGCATGCGATCGAAGCGCGCATCTACGCCGAGGACCCGGACCGCGACTTCCTGCCCTCGATCGGACGCATCGTTCATCTCCGCACGGCGCCGCCATCGGAGCACCTGCGTGTGGAGACCGGCGTGCGTTCCGGCGACGAGATCAGCCGCTTTTACGACCCGATGATCGCCAAGCTCGTCGTCCACGGCGAAGACCGCGTCGTGGCCCTGCGCCGCTTGGCGGAAGCGCTCGCCGGCTATCAGGTCGTCGGCGTCATGACCAACGTTTCCTTCCTCCAGCGTCTGGTTGCGCATGACGCGTTCGCGACCGGCAAGCTCGATACGGGGCTGATCGCCCGCCATCGCGCCGAGCTGTTCCCGACTGCAACGGCCCCGTCGGAGCGCATCCTTGCCGTGGCTGCGCTCGCGGAGCTGGCTTGTCTTCGCGAAGGGTCGGCGGTCCGGGCGGCGGCCTCGTCCGACCCGTGGTCGCCGTGGCACGCGATCGATACGTGGTGGCTCAACAGCGACGATCATGCGCTCGTCCTGACGTTCGAGGCTGATGGCGTCGCTCATCCGGTCCGGGTGCGCACGGCAGGAGAACACGCGGTGCTGTCCGTCGGCGGCCGTGACGTTCACGCGAGTATCGCGCGCGACGGGGCTGAGCTTCGGGTGCGGCTCGATGATTCGAGCTTTTCGGCGACGGTCGTCGCGCGGGGCGAAGAGCGGGTCGTGTTCTGCGCCGGCGAGATGACACGCCTGCATCTCGCCGATCCGCTCGCGCACTCCGGCGAGGAGGAGCCGCATGGCGGGCACCTCATGGCGCCGATGTCGGGAACCGTGGTTGCGGTGCTGGTGAAGCCGGGCGAACCTGTCGCGCGCGGCGCACCGCTCATGATTCTGGAAGCGATGAAGATGGAGCACACCATCGCGGCGCCGGCAGGGGGAACGATCAGTGTCATCAACTACCGTCAGGGCGATCAGGTTGCCGAGGGGGCGGACCTGATCGTGATCGACGACGCACCGCAGGATTGATCGCGGCTTGAATATCCTCTTTCACACCCCCGGCACCAACGGCGCATCCTGGATCGACGCGTTGACGCAGGCGCTGCCTGAAGCCCGAATCGACCGCTGGCCGGCGACGAGCGCGTCCGATACGGACTACGCAGTGGTGTGGAAGCCTCCGCAGGAGCTGGTGACGACGCTGGGGCGAGTGAAGGCGATCTTCAACCTGGGCGCGGGTGTGGATTCGATGCCGGATCTCTCGACGCTGCCGGAGAGCGTGCCGGTGGTCCGCCTCGACGATGCCGGCATGGCCGAGCAGATGTGTCACTGCGTGCTTCGGCGCTATCGCGAATTCGACGCTTACGCGGATCAGCAACGCGAGGCCCGGTGGCAGCAACGACCGCGTCTGTCGAAGCGCGACTTCGTGGTCGGGATCCTCGGCGCGGGCGTGCTCGGCACCGCGGTCGCCGGGGCTCTCGTCCGATTGGGCTTCCCCGTTCGCGCGTGGAGTCGCGCGCGCAAGGCAATTCCCCGTGTCGTAAGCTTTGCTGGTGCGCAAGAGCTCGATGATTTCCTCGCGGCGACGCGCGTTCTGGTGTGCCTGCTGCCCCTGACGCAGGACACGGAAAGGCTTCTCGACGGCGTTCGCCTTTCGCGATTGCCGCGCGGCGCGTATCTTGTCAACGTTGCGCGTGGTGCGCTCGTGGTCGACGCCGAGCTTATCGCGCTCCTCGACAACAACCATCTCGCCGGCGCGACGCTCGACGTGTTCCGCGACGAGCCACTGCCGGCGGGGCATCCTTTCTGGCATCATCCCCGGGTCGTGCTGACACCGCACGTTTCGGCCATGACGCTGGTCGAAGAATCGGTCGCCCAGATCGCGGCCAAGATCCGCCAACTCGAGGCGGGATTGCCGATCACCGGCATCGTCCTGCGCCAACGCGGATACTAGGCCCTATCGCCCTATGAACCTGCCTCGACGAGTGCGCATGGTCGAAGTCGGCCCGCGCGATGGGTTACAGAACGAGTCGGCGATCGTCCCGACCGAGGTGAAGGTCGGGCTGATCGATCGGCTCACCGACGCGGGACTGCAGGCCATCGAGGCGACGAGCTTCGTGTCCCCAAAATGGGTGCCTCAGATGGCCGATGCGACGCAGGTGATGGCCGCAATCCGCCGGCGGCCCGGCGTGCGTTATCCGGTGCTGACGCCGAACATGAAGGGCTTCGAGGCGGCGCTCGCCGCGGGCTGCGACGAAGTCGCCGTGTTCGTCGCCGCTTCGGAAACGTTCTCCCACAAGAATATCAACTGCTCGATCGCCGAGAGCCTGGAGCGTGCGCGACCGGTGACCGAAGCGGCCCGCGCGCACGGCGTGCGCGTGCGCGGCTACATTTCCTGCGTGCTGGGCTGCCCGTACGAGGGTGACATCGCGCCGGAGCGCGTCCGCGACGTCGCCGCCGCATTGAAAGGCTTGGGCTGCTACGAAATTTCGCTCGGCGACACGATCGGCACCGGGACGCCGGGCAAGACCCGGAAGCTCATTGCTACGGTCAGCGAGGCCGTCCCGATTGCCGAGCAGGCAGGGCACTTCCACGATACTTACGGACAGGCGCTGGCCAACGCCTATGCCGCGCTGGAGATGGGCGTCGCGACGTTCGACAGCTCGGTCGCTGGCCTCGGCGGATGCCCGTACGCCAAGGGCGCGACCGGCAACGTCGCAAGCGAGGATGTGCTCTACCTTCTCGAGGGCCTGGGCATCGAGACCGGTGTCGACATGACGCGGCTACGCATCGCCGGCCAATTCATCTCCGATTTTCTCGGCCGGGCGCCAGTCTCGCGCGTGGCCTGCGCGCTGAACGCCAAGGATCCGCTACCATGACCGACGAGGTCAGCTCGCCCTGCACCAGCGTCTGCGTGATCGATCCGCCAACGGGTTTGTGTGCCGGCTGCTACCGCACGCTCGACGAGATCGCCGGCTGGATTGGGCTGTCCACCGAAGAGCGGCGCGCGCTCGTCGCCGAGCTGACGCACCGCCGGGCGCGATACGGCGAGGCAATCGCTTCGCGTTGGACGAGCGATGCCCAGCGCTGACTGGTACTTCGACTTCGTGTCGCCGTTTTCGTACCTGCAGTGCGAGCAATTGCCCACGCTCGAGCGCTCGATTCGCGTGCGTTACCGGCCGGTGCTCTTCGCGGCTCTGCTCAAGGCGTACGCGCACAAGGGACCTGCCGAGATTCCCGCCAAGCGCCGCTTCACCTATCGGCATGTCGTCTGGCAGGCGCGCGCGCTCGGGATTCCTTTCAAGTTCCCGCCACGCCCTGGCCGTCGATTGCGAGCCCGACGCGGTGCGGCGGATCTTCCGCTTCGTCTGGCGCGACGGCAGGCTTGGCGATCTGCCGATCGAATGGGCCGAGCTGATGGCGGACCTCGAGCTTCCCGATGCGCACGCGCGCATCGCGAGTCAGGAGATCAAGGATCAGCTCCGCCGGAACACCGACGAGGCGATCGCGCGCGGCGTGTTCGGGGTGCCGACCCTCGCGATCGGCGAAGAGCTCTTCTGGGGTGCCGACGCGACGGGAATGATCACCGACTACGTCGCAGCGGGATGCCGTTACACGGATCCCGAGATGGCGCGGGTCGCCGAGCTGC
>VBCL01000427.1 GCA_005888865.1 Betaproteobacteria bacterium
CCCCTGGAACGCGTCGGCAACGCTTCTTCTTGCGCATGAAGCCGCCTTCAACGACCGCCCTCCTGGAGCAGAGGACAAGGTCACGATCGGCGTGGTGAGTCTCGGCGACCAGAATCGTTTCCAGCCGCTGGCTGCGAGTCGAGCCTGGAACTGGCAGCAGGGATCGATGTTGCAGTGGCACCCGAGTGACGCCGACCGCTCGATCGTTTACAACGACCAGCGTGACGGGCGATTCGTGGGCGTAGTTCGCGACACTAGAGGCCACGAGATCAACGTGTATGATCGGCCGATCTACGCCCTGTCCCCCGGGGGTCGGTATGCCTACAGCGTCAACTTCGCGCGACTGCACACTCACCGCCCCGGGTACGGTTACGCCGGTATTGCCGATCGCTGGGCAGCCGATCCGCACCCACGGGACGATGGCATTCATCGCCTCGATCTGCTGTCGGGCGCATCGGATTTGATCGTCTCGCTCGACCAGCTCGCCCGTATCGGTTTCAACGGCCGCGCTTGCGAAGCGTTCCAGTGGATCAATCACGTACAGGTATCGCCCGACGGCGGCCGCCTCGGCTTCTTCCATATCCATCGCGTGGGCGAGGCCGGTTGGAGGGCTCGACTCTTCGTCTGTGCGTCGGACGGCGCCGATCCGAAATGCCTCGTGGACGCCGATGTCGTCTCGCATTACGACTGGCTGGACAACCGGCAAATCCTGATCTGGGCCAAGGATGAAGGGCGACCCGGCCACTTCTGGCTGGTCGACGCGGAGCAGACCGACCGGAGAGTCTTCGGCGCCGGGGTTCTGAGCGAAGACGGGCACGTCAACTTCTCACCGGATCGAACATGGGTGCTGAACGACACGTACCCGGATGGCTACGACATGCGCACGCTGATGCTTCTGGGTTGGGCAGACGGCCAGCGTATCGACCTCGCCCGGCTTCACTCCCCGAAGTCGCGCTGGTGGGGTGAGATCCGCTGCGACCTGCATCCGCGTTGGAGCCGCGACGGTACGCAGGTGTGCATCGATTCGGTACACACCGGTGAACGTCAGATGTATGTTGTCGACGTTGGCGAGCTCGTGGCAGGCCAGCGATGAATCGGATCCTGATCCTGATGTACCACATCGTCGCGGAGCCTCAGTCCACGCAGGAGGCGCGATACTGCTGCACGCCCCAGCGCTTCGAAGCGCAGATGCGCCACCTGCAGGAGACGGGCACTCGTCTGCTGACGCTGGACCAGATCGCAGACGCCCTCGACGGACACGCCGAATGGCCCGAAACCGGAGTCGCGGTCACGTTCGACGACGGCTTTGCAGACACGTTCCGCAACGCGCTCCCGGTGCTTACGCGCTACCGGATCCCGGCGACGATGTTCGCCGTCTCCGACCTGATCGGGGCGACCAACAGCTGGATGTCGGTCCGTGGATTTCCCCAACGCCGACTGATGTCCAGGTCAGAATTGGGAGAGATGAGCGCTGCGGGCTTCGGTATCGGGAGCCACACACGCACCCATCCGCGCCTCCCCGAGCTCGACGCCGAAGGCAAGCGCAGGGAGATTCGCGACAGCAAGACCCGCCTGGAGGACATGATCGGGGGCAGCGTCACGACCTTTGCCTATCCTTACGGAATCTTCGACGAGGATGCCCGGCGAGCTGTCGAAGACGCAGGCTATCGGCTCGCCTGCTCCACTCGATCGGGCTTCAACGGTCCCGACATCGATCGGTACACGCTGCGAAGAATCGAGGTGTTTGGAGACGACAACCTCTGGCAACTGCGGCAAAAGATAAAATTCGGAACCAATGATGCGTCAGCCTTGTACCCCGTCCGCTACTACGCCAGTCGCGTCTCGGCCTGGCTGACGAAGCCTTAGGCGCCGGTGCGAATCGAATCGATACCCGAATCGGCAGAGGCCGTGTCTGGCGACCGCGGCCCGCATCGATATCGTAGTCTATTCGGAATATGAACGCGTCCAGCTTTCGCTCGCTGAAGTCCGTGTTTAGGCGCCTCCCCATTGTCCGCGGACTCGTTTCGGAGCGCGATCGACTGCATTCCGAACTCGTCTCGCTAAAGAAGAATCTTGGAAGGATTCCGCCAGGGCACTTCTATTCTCCGATCCCCTCGTTGGCCGAGATCCAGAGGGACGAGGCGCAGATCTTCGGCAGCGTTCCACGAGATATCCCCGGTGTCGAGCTTGACGAGGCGAAACAACTCGAGCTGCTCGAGTCGTTCGTTCCGTACTACCAAGAGTTGCCTTTCAAGCCGCACAAGACCGCCGGATTACGGTACCACTTCGAGAATGG
>VBCL01000428.1 GCA_005888865.1 Betaproteobacteria bacterium
GTCCTGTTCCGAAAGTTCCGTGAACTAATTTCACGCTTCCTGTGTTCCTATTACAAGGGAGGAACGCGGGATGATGCGGGGACGGCCGAAAGCGAAGTTGGTGGTTTCGCCGAGTGAGAGAGCGACGCTGGAGCGATGGACGAGCCGACCGAAGACAGCTCAGGCGCTCGCATGCCGCGCGCGAATTATCCTGCTGTCTGCGAAAGGCCTGACCAACAGGACGGTGGCCCAGAAGCTGGCCGTGACTCCGCAGATGGTGGGAAAGTGGCGAGCGCGGTTCATCGAAAAACGACTCGACGGTATCTTGGACGAGCCTCGACCAGGCAGACCGCGCAAGGTGCGCGATGCGGAGATTGAACGGGTGATCGTTCGAACTCTGGAGTCGACTCCGCGCGATGCCACGCACTGGAGCGTGCGGTCGATGGCGAAGGCCTCGGGCATTACACCGACGACGGTTCATCGCATCTGGAGGGCCTTCTCGCTTCAGCCCCATCGCACTGAGACCTTCAAGCTTTCCAAGGATCCGCTGTTTGTCGAGAAGGTGCGCGACATCGTTGGGCTGTATCTCAATCCTCCCGAGAAGGCTGTGGTCTTGTGTGTAGATGAGAAGTCGCAGGTGCAGGCACTGGATCGCACCCAACCGTTGCTGCCGATGCGCCCGGGACAGGCCGAGCGCCGGACTCACGACTACGTTCGCCACGGCACCACATCGCTCTTTGCCGCTCTCGACGTAGCCACCGGAAAGGTGATCGGTCAGTGCCACCGTCGCCACCGTGCTGCAGAGTTTCGGAAGTTCCTCGACACCATCGAAGCCAACGTCCCTGCGGACCTCGAGGTGCATTTGATCGCCGACAACTACGGCACTCACAAAACGGCGTCGATTCGAAGCTGGCTCGCCAAGCGGCCGCGCTTTCACGTCCATTTCACGCCCACCAGCGCTTCCTGGATCAACCTCGTCGAGCGCTTCTTCGCCACCATCACGGCAAAGCAGATCCGCCGCGGCTCCTTCCGAAGCACTCGTGAACTGGAACAGGCCATAAAGAACTACCTCACCATGCACAACGAAGACTCGAAGCCTTTCATTTGGACCAAGACCGCCGACGAGATTCTAAATTCTATCGCCAGATTTTGTATGCGAACTTCGGGAACAGGACACTAGTAGGTCGTCAAATCGCTCCGCTGGTCAAGAACTTCCGCGTGACCTCGTTGAATTCCTCGGGCGCCTCGTACTGCGGCCAGTGCCCCGACTTGCCTCTCATAACGTAGAGCTCCGATCCTGGAACCTGCTGCGACGCGATGCGCGCGGTCTCCACGTCGTGGACCGGGTTGTGCTCGGTCCACAGGAACAGCGTCTGAGCGCGGATCTTGTCGAGCGGGATCAGGAACTCGTCGTGGCGGCCGATCATGCCGAGTACGCGCGGAGCGACCTCGCGCATGATCGGCTGGGTGTAGAACGCGAGCCGCGTGCGCACCAGCTCGTCGGAGATCATCTCCTGGTTGTCCGGGTGAAACAGCCACTGCATGCGCGCCCGCACGCTCTCGTAGGTCGGCGCCTGTCCGGTCGCCTTCTGGCTGAGCGTCTTCAGCGCCTCGAGCTCCGCCTTGCCCTTTTCGGTCCTGACCGGCAGCCCGGCCGACGTATTGAGGATCAGGCGAGCGACGCGGTCGGGGTTGCGGCCGGCGAAGATGCCGGACACCCAGCCGCCGAGTGACTCGCCCGAGAGATGAGCGCGCTTCACGCCGAGGGCGTCGAGCAGCTCGCCGAGATGGTCCGCGAGCACGAGGGGCGTGTACTCCATCACCTTCTTTTCCGAGAGCCCGTGCCCGACGTAGTCGTAGGCGACGACGTGGAAGCGGTCGGCGAGCGGCACGATGTTCTTGGCGTATGCCTCGAGATGCCCGCCGATGCCGTGCAGGAACACGAGCGTTTCCGGTTGACCGCGGCCAGCCTCCGCGATCCGCGTTCGGCCGAAGCTTCGCGTATCGACGAAACGGATCTCCGATCCCAGCATGTCGAGCCACAGGCTCATCGTCACCCTCTCCTTCTCTTCACTGACTGCCCTTCCAGTCGACATGGCGTCCCTCCAGAATGTACGCTCGTTCGTTACCCTCGTGACGATTGCCGGGTCAAGATCGTTTTCGACGAATCTTATGCCACGCTCAGATCTCGTACCCCTCTGTAAGACGGCCGACGTCGCGCCGGGCTCCGTGAAGCGGGCCGACGCGCCGGGATTCCCTCCGCTGGCCGTCTTCAATTTGGCCGGCAGCTTCTACGTCACCGACGACACCTGCACGCACGGTCAAGCATCGCTTTCCGAGGGGTATGTCGAGGAAAGCCAGGTGGAGTGTCCCTGGCACGGCGGACGGTTCTGCCTCCGTACCGGCCAACCGCTGGCGTTTCCGGCGGTGGAGCCGATCCGCGACTATCCGGACACGATCGTCGGCGACGAAGTCTGCATCAGTGAGCCGCCGAGCGAGTCGTAGCAAGCTCGGAGACGTCGATCCGATCTCCGGGTTTGCGCCCACAGATACCTCCTTGGCTACACCGCCGCACCGTCAATCTGGAATCGGCGAAGACGAGACGACACGTCTTGCGGCAGCGCTTGCGCTCGGATGCGGCCGGGCTCGCTCAAGTCCATGCAAACCCGGGTCTCGCGCACCGTCGCCACCGCGGTGCCGTCCTCCGCGCGGACCATCCGATGCAGCAGCTCGATCGACCGCGCGCCGAGCTTCGAGACACCCGAACGGCACACCAGCCGGTCGCCGTAGCGCGCCGGCGAATGAAAGTCGCCCGCGCTCGAGACCAGGCCGAAGCTCATCTTCCGCTCGCGCAGGAGGCGAT
>VBCL01000018.1:0-24587 GCA_005888865.1 Betaproteobacteria bacterium
CCACCAACTGCAGCGGTTCTTCCACGATCTTGGCTCGCGGCGCACGCACACGGTGCGGACGCCGTACTTCGGTTTCGTCGACGGGCGGCGGAGCCGCGTGACTCGTCTCGACAAGGACCAGGCCGGAGTCGGGTGGCAACTCCAGCGACACCTTCGGAATTTCCGGAGCGTTGCGCGGCAGTGATTCGGCGCTCTCGGCCCGAACTGTCGTCGACTCCGCCAGTCTGGGCTCGAGCTTCGATGCCGGCTCGATATGCAACGCTGGCGGCGGGGGTTCGGCGTGAATGAACGTCGACTCGGGCTCAGCGTGAATTGAAACCGGCGCCATCGGGACTTCGGGGGCACCCAGCGGCACTCCCGCCTCCGCCCCGGCGGCATGACCCATCTCTGTGGT
The DNA here is from genome assembly GCA_005888865.1 of Betaproteobacteria bacterium. Classification (GTDB taxonomy): domain Bacteria; phylum Pseudomonadota; class Gammaproteobacteria; order Burkholderiales; family Casimicrobiaceae; genus PALSA-1003. Next base: position 395 of record VBCL01000018.1, read on the forward strand.
CTCACCAGACGGCGGAGCGGGCCGACGTGTCTCGGGACCGCGACCTGCTTGCCCTTCGGGTCGGTCCGACCGCGGTGTGGCCTGATCGTCGCGCTCGCCACGGCCGCGTCCGCCGCGACGCCGATCACGCCGGCGGTGTCCGCCTTCGCCGCGCTCGGCCCCCTGTGTTGCGCCGGGCTCTCCCTGCGCAATGGCGGGGACGGAGGGGTCGACATGACGGGGCGCCTGCGGCGGCTTGGCTTCGCGGGGTGGCCGCGGCGGCCGTTGGCCTTCACGCGCGGCGTCCCGGGACCCATCGCGGTCGCGGCGCGGTTGCTGCGGAGCGCCTTGGGGCGGGCGTTGTTTCTGCGCGTCGCGTTGCTCGCGCGGCTCACCGCGCTGCCCGTCGCGGCGCCCGCGGTGCCGGTCGTCGCCGCGTCCCTCACGCTGGTCGCGGCGCTCGGGACGTTCCTTGGGGCCGCGACCGCGTTCGTCGCGCGGCGCGTCCCTGCGCTGCGGTGCGGGGGTGGGCACGACTTCAGGCTCGCTCGGGCCTCGCTTGAACCAGGTCATCACGGTGGTCAGCCAGTTTTCACGGCGCGGCGCTTCGTTGACCGGTGCGCGTTCCACCGGCATCGGCGCGGGCAGCCCCGGCGGGATGCCCTTGACGGCGGCTTCCTGCCTCGGCTCTCGCGCTTCTTCCTTCTTCTGCTTGAGGACATCTTCCTCTTCCGGGCGCTCCATCATGTCGAACGACGCCGGCAGTGGCTCGCCCTGGTTCAGGTCGTCGTGACGCAGACGCTGCACCTTGTAGTTCGGCGTCTCGAGATACGTATTGGGAACCAGGAGCACGTTCACCTTGAATCGCGTCTCGATGCCGTGAATCTCCGGCCGTTTCTCGTTGAGCAGGAACGTGCCGACATCGACCGGCACCTGCGCGACGACCTGCGCGGTGTTCTCCTTCATGGCTTCTTCCTGCAGGATGCGCAGGATGTGCAGCGCCGTGGACTCGGTGCCGCGGATGTGGCCGATGCCGTGGCAGCGCGGGCAGGGGATGTACGCCGACTCGGCCAGCGCGGGGCGCAGGCGCTGGCGCGAGAGCTCCATCAGCCCGAAGCGCGAGATCTTGCCAAGCTGAACGCGGGCGCGATCATACTTCAGCGCGTCCTTGAGACGGTTTTCGACTTCGCGCTGATTCTTCGCGCTCTCCATGTCGATGAAGTCGATGACGATGAGGCCCCCGAGGTCGCGCAGCCGGAGCTGGCGCGCGATCTCTTCGGCAGCCTCCAGGTTGGTGTTGTACGCGGTCGTCTCGATGTCGCCGGCCTTGGTGGCGCGCGCGGAATTGACGTCGATCGACACCAGCGCCTCGGTGTGATCGATGACGATCGCGCCGCCCGCGGGCAACGGCACCTGCCGTGCGTACGCCGTCTCGATCTGATGCTCGATCTGGAAGCGCGAGAACAGCGGAACGTCGTCCTTGTAGAGCTTCACCCGGTTGACGGTGGCCGGCATGACGTGGCTCATGAACTGCTGCGCCTGCTCGAAGATCGACTCGGTGTCGATCAGAAGCTCGCCGATGTCCGGGTGGAAATAGTCGCGGATGGCGCGGATGACCAAGCTGGATTCCTGGTAGATCAGGAATGCCCCGGATTGCAGCTTGGCCGCGCCGTCGACCGCCTGCCAGAGCTGCATCAGGTAGTTCAAGTCCCATTGCAGCTCTTCGAGCGAGCGGCCGATGCCTGCGGTGCGCGCGATCACGCTCATGCCGTCGGGCACCTCGAGCTGGCCGATCACTTCGCGCAGCTCGTTGCGGTCCTCGCCCTCGATGCGGCGCGATACGCCGCCGCCGCGGGGGTTGTTGGGCATCAGCACCAGGTAGCGGCCGGCGAGCGAGATATACGTCGTCAGCGCGGCGCCCTTGTTGCCGCGTTCGTCCTTGTCGACCTGGACGATGAGCTCCTGGCCGTCCTTGAGCGCATCCTGCGGACGGCCGCGGGATTCGCCGTTGCCGCGAAGATATTCGCGGGCGATTTCCTTGAAGGGCAGAAACCCGTGGCGGTCGGTGCCGTAGTCCACGAAGCAGGCCTCGAGGCTGGGCTCGACGCGGGTGATAACCGCCTTGTAGATATTGCTCTTGCGTTGTTCCTTGCTCGCGGATTCGATGTCGAGGTCGACGAGCTTCTGGCCGTCGACGATCGCCACCCGAAGCTCCTCCGCCTGGGTGGCGTTGAACAGCATGCGTTTCATGTGATGCTTCTCCGGCGCGGAATCGCGTCGACGAGGCGGAAGTGCAGCGGAGCGCCCAATCGCGGGCGCTGGGTCTAGCGGGCGGCGGGCGAGGGCGAGGACGACGACCACGCGGGCAGCGTTGGCTGCCGGGCTACGAGGTTTCGGATGCGGGGTTGGGGCATCATGAGCGGCCGCGCGGGTGCGCTTGACGCGCGTTCGGGCGGACCGGTTCTCGGGAGCGTGGTGGTTGTATTCGCGTTGTCGCTCAAACGGTCTGGAGACTGCCTGCCGGCGAAGCCCCCTCGGGGCGACGACCGGCGGCTGCAGCCGGACACAGAATTCGTTGCGCTAACCTTATGTTGCGCGCCGCGCGTCATAGCCGCTTCACTCCGGCGACTGGCCGGTGCGGAGACTGCGCTGTTCCATTAACATCGCTACTTTTCCGGGTCGCAAAACCCGGACGGTGAGCCGATTTAACCTTTCCCCTCACGGGGCAACTCGCGAGGCACCGCGGCCGTTAGTTCCGGGCCGCCCCAGTCAGCGATCGGAGCGGGTTTCCCGCCCTCTTTCAAGCCCGCCGACTTTTCCTACCGCGTGTTGTTGACAGATATTATAAGGAAATGAAGGATTTAAGCAAGGATGCCGTGAATCACCTTGCCATCGACGAGGCCGGTGCCGGGCAGCGCGTGGACAATTTCCTGCTCCGCGTGCTCAAAGGCGTGCCCAAGAGTCACATCTATCGGATCCTGCGCAGCGGCGAGGTGCGGCTCAATCGCAAGCGCGTCCGGCCCGATGCGCGCCTGACCGCGGGCGACGACCTGCGCATCCCGCCGGTGCGTACCGCCGAGCCTCGGCGGGCGCCGTTGCGCGCTCCGGTCCGGTCGATTGTGCTGCCGATCCTGCACGAGGACGATGCGTTGATTGCGATCGACAAGCCGGCCGGCCTTGCGGTCCACGGCGGCAGCGGGATCGCCTTCGGACTGATCGAGCAGCTTCGCGCGATCCGGCCCGACGCGCGCTTCCTCGAGCTCGTTCATCGCCTGGACCGTGACACCTCCGGCGTGCTCCTCGTGGCCAAGAAGCGCGCCGCGCTGCTCGCGTTGCACGCGAGCTTTCGCGACGGCGAAGCCGACAAGCGCTATCTGGTGATGGTCAAGGGCCGGTGGCGCGACGCGGTGCGCAAGGTCGAGCTGCCGCTCACCAAGTTCCTGACCGGCGCCGGCGAGCGAAGAGTCCGCATCGAGCACGACGGCGGGAAGACCGCGCGGACGGTGTTCCATCGGCGCCAGGTCTGGGCCGACGTTGCGCCTCCGGTGAGCCTGCTCGAAGCCGAATTGCACACCGGCCGCACGCATCAGATCCGCGTTCATCTCACGCATCTCGATTTTCCGCTGGCAGGGGACGACAAGTACGGTGACTTCACCTGGAACAAAGCGCTGGCGAAGCAGGGTCTCAAACGGATGTTCCTGCACGCGTGGCGCCTCACGCTGCCGCATCCGACGGAGCCGCGGCAGCTCAAGCTCGAGTCTCCGCTGCCTAGCGACCTCGCGGCGTTCATCGAAAGGCTGGACGCGGCCGAGAAAAGCGATGCCGCGCGATAAGCCGTCGGCCCCCCGACGTTTCCGGCTTCTGGTGTTCGACTGGGACGGCACGCTCGCCGACTCGACGACCATCATCGCCGAAGCGATTCAGCGCGCGTGCGGCGACCTGGGCCTGCCGACTCCCGACGATGTCGCGGCCCGCTTCGTCATCGGCCTGGGTCTCGCCGATGCGCTGCGCCACGTGGCGCCGACGCTGGCGGCCGCGGACTATCCGCGACTGTCCGAGCGCTATCGCCACCATTACCTTTCTCGCGAGCCGGAGATTCCGTTATTTGTCGGCGCGCGCGAGATGCTGGACGAATTGGACGCGCGAGGCTTTCTGCTGGCGATCGCAACCGGCAAGGCGCGCGCCGGGCTCACGCGCGCGCTCGTCCAGCAGCGCCTGGAGCACCGCTTCATCGCCTCGCGCTGCGCCGACGAAGGCTTCCCCAAGCCGCACCCGGACATGCTGCTCGCGCTGATGGACCGTTGCGGCGTCGAGCCCGTCGAAACGTTGATGATCGGGGATACGACGCACGACCTGGAGCTCGCGCGGAACGCGGGAGCCTGCGCGCTCGCTGTGACTTACGGCGCGCACGCCGCCGAAGGGCTGGCGGGATGCTCGCCGCTGGCCACTGTCGGGTCGATCCCGGAGCTTGCCGCGTGGCTCGCCGCGAACGCCTGATTTGCACCAGCGCGGTGCTTCTCGACGGTGGCGCCGGTGTGCGCTTCACAATCGAGCGCGGCGGCACGCCCCTTCCGGCATTCGCCGTTCGCTTTCACGGCGTGGTGCGCGCCTACGTCAATGAATGCCGGCATCAGGCCACCGAGCTCGACTGGAATCCAGGCGAGTTCTTCGACGCCGACCGGCTATACTTGATTTGCGCTACGCACGGCGCGCTCTACCAGCCCGACACAGGCATGTGCATCGACGGACCGTGCCGCGGCGCTCGCCTTGCCGCCATCGCAGTCTACGAGCGCGAGGGTGGAGTCTATTGCAGCGAGGATTGAACATGGCCGAGGAAAGCTGGGAACGCCGGGTCATCGAGCAGCTCGCCACCGACGGGCTCCACGAGCAGACGCGTGCCCGCCGCTGGGGCATCTTCTTCAAGTTGCTGACCTTCGGGTTTCTGTTCGTGGGGTTGTTCGCGGTGATTGTCGCGATCACCGAGAGCCAGCGCTCGTGCGTCGACAAGTGCACCGCGCAAGTCGAGCTGCGCGGCGAGCTCGACTCCGACGGGCCGGCGAGCGCCGAGAACATCATGCAGGGCCTGCAGGCCGCGTTCAAGAACAAGGGCACGCAGGGCGTCGTGCTGCGCGTCAACAGCCCCGGCGGCAGCCCGGTCCAGGCTGGAGAGATCAACGACGAGATCCGGCGGTTGCGTGCGAAGTATCCCGCGATCCCCATCTATGCGGTCGTAGAGGAAGTCTGTGCCTCGGGCGCGTACTACGCCGCGGTCGCGGCCGACAAGATCTATGTCGACAAGGCGAGCCTTATCGGCTCGATCGGCGTGATCATCGACGGCTTCGGTTTTGTCGGCGCGATGGACAAGCTCGGGATCGAGCGCCGGGCGCTGGCCGCGGGCGAGAACAAGACCTTTCTCGACCCGTTCTCGCCGATGACGCAGCAGCAAAGGGACTATGCCCAAAAAATAATCGCCGAAATCCACCAGCAGTTCATCGGCGTGGTCAAGGCCGGGCGCGGCGCGCGTCTCAAGGAAACGCCCGAGCTCTTTTCGGGCCTGGTGTGGAACGGCGCACGCAGCGTCGAACTCGGTCTTGCCGATGGCCTGGGCAGTGTCGAGTATGTCGCGCGCGAGGTGATCAAGGCGGAGGACGTCGTCGACTTCAGCGTCAAGGAGAACATCAGCGAGCGCCTGGCGCGCAAGTTCGGTGCAACGCTGGGAAGAAGCCTCGGCGCGGTGATCGGCCACAGCATGCGCTGGCGCTGATCGAACGCTCTCGATCCACCGGCTACTCGGTGGCCTTGGGTGCCTTCTCCAGCCCTGCCACACTGTCGCCGGATTTGATCCCTTGCTGGTCGAACCAGCCCTTCTTCATTTCCAGCGCATAGCGCGCCGGGCCCTGCGACGGGTGGGTAGTCTCGGTCAGCGGCGCCATGTCCTCGATGTTGAGGATCGTGCCATCGCTGCCGATGAACGCGATCGACAGCGGCACGTAGGTGTTCTTCATCCAGAACGCTTGCGGCTGTGCTTCCCTGAACACGAACAGCATGCCATGATCGGGGCGCAAGCTGAACCGGTTCATCAGTCCTGTCATCCGCGTGGAATCGTTGGCGGCGACCTCGGCGACGAGGCGATGACCCTTGATCGCCAACTCGACCGTGGGCAACTCGGCCGCGAATGTGACCACGCCGATCCAGGCGCGTGGTCGACGCTGCCCGCAACCGGTGCGGGACGCGGCCCGATCAAAGCTCGTACTGTTCGCCATCGCCCCTGAGCGCGGCTTCGATCGCGGCGCGGTCGAATTGCGGCGCGAACATGGTGATGAATTCGTAGACGAAACCGCGGGCATAAACACCGCGACGCAGCGCCAGGCGGGTCGTGCTGGGCGCGAACAGATGTCCTGCCTCGAGCTTGTCGAACTGGCGATCACGCACCGGGTCGTACGCCATCTGGGCCACGATGCCCACACCGAGGCCGAGCTCGACATAGGTCTTGATCACGTCGGCATCGAGCGCGGTCAGCACGACGTTGGGGCTCAGGCCCTTGGCGGTGAACGCGGCGTTGATTTGCGAGCGGCCGGTGAAGCTGAAGTCGTAGGTTACGATCGGGAACCGCGCCAGCGCTTCGAGGGTCAGCGGCTTTTCCTTGGCCAGCGAGCACGCAGCGGTTCCAGGTGTAGCAGGGGAGCGTCACGAGATCCGGCAAATCGGCGAGCGCTTCGGTGGCGATGCCGACGTCGACTTCGGCGCGCGCGGTCTGTTCCGCGACCTGGATGGGATTGCCCTGATGCAGCAGCAGGCGCACCCGCGGATACTTTTCCGAGAAGCGCTTGAGTACCGGCGGCAGGATGTAGCGGGCCTGGGTGTGCGTGGTCGCGATGGCGAGCGTACCCACGTCCTCGGCTTTGAATTCGGCGCCGACGCGCTTCAGATTGTTGAGCTCCTGCAGCGCGCGGCGGGCCGTGGCCACGATGACTTCTCCGCCTGCGGTCAGCGCGGTGAGCCGCTTGCCCTGGCGGATGAAGATCGGCACGCCGAGCTCGTCCTCGAGCTGCCGGATCTGTTTGCTGATCCCCGGCTGCGAGGTGAACAGCGCATCGGCGGCGACCGAGACGTTCAGGCCGTGATCGACGACGGCGCACAGATAGCGGATCTGTTGGAGATTCACCGGTACGACGCGAAATGAGCCCGCGCTAGAATAAGGGCGGATTATATGCGAAGGGCGGCGCGGGCGCGGAGCGCCGCCGCTGAACCTCGTGGCTCAATATTTTTCGATTCATCCGATCGATCCCCAGCCGCGCTTGATTCGCCAGGCCGCGGCGATCGTGCGTAGCGGCGGCGTGATCGCCTATCCGACCGACTCCAGCTACGCGCTGGGTTGCCGGATCGACGATGCGCAGGCCGCGGAGCGCATCCGTGCATTGCGACACGTGGATGACAAGCACTACCTGACGCTGATGTGCCGCGATCTGGCCGAGCTCGGACGCTATGCGCAGCTCGACAACTGGCAGTTTCGGATCGTGAAGGAAGGCGTTCCGGGCAGCTTCACGTTCCTGTTGCCCGCATCACGCGAGGTACCGCGGCGGCTCAAGCACCCGCGCCGCCGGACCGTCGGTATTCGAGTGCCGGATCACGCGGTGGTGCGCGCGCTGCTTGCGGAGTTGGGCGAGCCGCTGCTTTCCTCGACGCTGATCCCGCCGGGTGCTTCACAGCCGCTGAACGATCCGGCAGTCATCCGGGCGCAGTACGAAAGCGTGCTCGATCTGATCATCGACAGCGGCGCATGCCACCTCGAGCCGACCACGGTCGTCGATCTCGCGATATCGCCGCCCGCGGTCATTCGTTCGGGTCGCGGCGATCCGGCGCAGCTTGGGCTCGAGCCGCCATAGCCTTCTCTTTGAGTGCGTTGGGTTTTGTGGTCGTAGCTGGTAGAATGGGCGTGAAATGGAGTTGTCGCTCGCGACCATCGTGCTCTGGGCGGTGCCGGTGGTCCTGGCGATCACTTTGCACGAGGCGGCTCATGGTTTTGTCGCCCGGCAGTTCGGCGACCAGACCGCCTACATGCTCGGCCGGGTCACGCTGAACCCGCTGAAGCACATCGATCCGATCGGAACGATTGCGGTACCGGGTTTCCTGATCGCGGTCTCGGTCCTGACTCGAGCACCGTTGTTCATTTTCGGCTGGGCGAAGCCGGTGCCCGTGAATTTTGGCAACTTGCGTCATCCGAAGCGGGACATGTTCTGGGTGGCGGGCGCGGGCCCGTTCGCGAACTTTGTGATGGCCGTGGCGTGGGCGTTTCTGCTCAAGGCCGCAGTATCCGGGACGGCGATCGACAGCAATGGGCTGTCGGAAATGGCAAGGGCGGGAATACAAGTCAACCTGATGCTCATGGCTCTCAATTTGCTGCCGATTCTGCCGCTCGACGGCGGGCGCCTCGCCGTCAGCCTTCTTCCGCATTCGCTCGCACAGAGCTATGCCCGGCTCGAACCCTACGGATTCATGGTGGTGATTCTGCTTCTCGCGACAGGCGTCCTCGGAACGCTGATGCTGCCGCTCCTGCGCGCCGGCGAATACGCGATCAGGCTGCTGCTCCAGCTCGGATGACGCGCATCGTGCTCGATTCCTGCAACTCCGATGTTCGCTGACCGGGTCCTCTCCGGCATGCGGCCGACCGGGCGCATGCACCTCGGGCACTACCACGGCGCGCTCAAGAACTGGGTGCAGCTGCAGGAGGAATACGAGTGTCTGTTCTTCGCGGCCGACTGGCACGCGCTGACCACGCACTACGACTCGCCCGAAACGATCGAGGAGAGCGTCTGGGAAATGTTCGTCGACTGGTTCGCGGTCGGTATCAATCCGTCCCGCGCGACCGTGTTCATCCAGTCGCGCGTACCCGAACATGCGGAGCTCGCGCTGTTGCTCGGCATGATCGCGCCCGTGGGTTGGCTGGAGCGTGTGCCGACGTACAAGGAGCAGCAGGAAAGACTGGGCGACCGAGATCTGTCGACGTACGGTTTTCTGGGCTATCCGGTGATGCAGGGCGCCGACATCCTGCTTTATCGCGCGAATATGGTGCCGGTCGGCGAGGATCAGGTCTCGCACGTGGAGCTGGTGCGCGAGCTCGCGCGCCGCTTCAATCACGTCTACGGGCGCGAGCCCGGGTTCGAGGAAAAAGCGAAGGCCGCGATCAAGAAGCTTGGCTCGAAGCGCTCCAAGCGCTACGAGCAGTTGCGCACGGCGTTTCAGGAACAGGGCGACCAGAAAGCGCTCGAAGCGGCGCGGGAGATGCTCGACGAGGCGCAGAATCTGGCGCTGGGCGATCGCGAGCGGCTGTTCGGCTATCTCGAAGGGTCGAGACGAATGATCCTCCCAGAACCGCAGGCGCTGTTGACCGAGACGCCCAAGGTGCCCGGCCTCGATGGCCAGAAGATGTCGAAGTCCTATGGCAACGCGATCATGCTGCGCGAGGACCCGGCCTCGATCACCAAGAAGGTTCGCACCATGCAGACCGATCCGGCGCGCGTGCACCGCTCGGATCCGGGCACGCCGGAGAAATGCCCGGTATGGCCGCTGCACCAGATCTATTCGGACGAGACGAGACAGGCGTGGGTACGGAAGGGCTGCACGACCGCGGGTATCGGTTGCCTCGAATGCAAGCAGCCGTTGATCGACGCGATCATTGCCGAGCAGGAGCCGATCAAGGAGCGCGCGCAGAAATATCTCGACGACCCGTCGCTCGTGCGCGCGATCGTGGCTGACGGCTGCGAGCGCGCACGCAAGCTTGCCGAGGAAACGATGCGCGACGTGCGCGAAGTGATGGGGTTGGTTTATACATGAGCGCGGCGCCCGCCAAGGAGCCGATCATCGATCTCGCGCAGGCCGCTGGTGCGCCGGTGGCCCGCGTCTACGGCGAGCCGCTGCTCGAGATGCCGCAGGACCTCTACATCCCGCCCGAGGCGCTCGAGGTTTTCCTGGAGACGTTCGAAGGACCCCTCGATCTGCTGCTCTACCTGATCCGCAAGCAGAACATCAACGTGCTCGACATCCCGATGGCGGAGCTCACGCGCCAGTACCTGGGCTACGTCGAGATGATGCGACGCACGCAGCTCGAGCTCGCTGCCGAGTACCTGCTGATGGCCGCGGTGCTGATCGAGATCAAGTCGCGGCTGCTTCTGCCGCGGCCTGTTGCGCTGGCCGGCGACGATGCCGAAGATCCGCGCGCCGAGCTGGTGCGGCGGTTGCTCGAGTACGAGCGGATGAAAGCCGGCGCGCACGCGCTCGACACGTTGCCGCAGGCCGAGCGCGATTTTGCTCTGGTCCGGGTCTGGTTCGACCGAGTCGCGGCGGCGCGGCTGCCCGACGTGCGGCCCGACGATCTCAAGGCCGCGTGGGCGGTCCTCGTGGTACGCGCACGCGCCAATCGGCACCATCTCGTCACGCGCGAGCAGCTCTCGGTACGGAGCCAGATGAGCCGGCTGCTGAAGCTCATCGAGCCGGGTCGCTTTTTCGAGTTCACCGCACTGTTCGAGGACCGGGTCGACGTGCCCCGGCTGATCGTCACGTTCCTGGCGATCCTCGAGATGGCGCGAGAGCAGCTCCTGGAAGTCGCGCAGGCCGAGCCGTACGCGCCGATCTACGTCCAGCGCAAGGGCGATCGGAACTTCGTGCTCGAAGCGGAAGCGCAATGAATTATGAACAGAGATAGCGGACGCGACTTTGCAATGACCGACGATCTGGCCGGAATCAAGAGCATTATCGAGGCGGCCCTGCTGGTCGCCGGCGAGCCACTCGGCGCCGGAGAGCTCGCGAAGCTGTTCGATCCACCGCTCGAGCAAGACCTCGTGCGCAAGCTCCTCGACGACATCCGGACCACGTGGGCCGAGCGCAGCGTCGAGCTGACCCAGGTCGCAAGCGGCTGGCGCTTTCGTGCGAAGCCCGAGCTGCAACCTTATCTCGACCGGCTTGCGCCGGAAAAACCGCCGCGCTATTCGCGCGCGACGATGGAGACGCTGGCAATCATCGCCTACCAGCAACCCGTGACGCGGGGCGACATCGAGTCGATCCGCGGCGTTGCGGTATCGACCCAGATGATCAAGACGCTCGAAGACCGGCAGTGGATCGAGGTCGTCGGGCATCGCGAGACTCCGGGTCGACCCGCGCTGTACGCCACTACCAAGCAGTTTCTCGACGACCTCAACCTGCGTTCACTCTCCGAGCTCCCGCCATTGGCAGAGCTCGACACTTCCCACCTCCTGGAGCTACCCGATGCCCCCGCAAAGGCCGCCGAGGCAGAACTCGCGCTCGCGAGTCCGATCCTCGGGACACCGGCATCCGCATCCGCTGACCTCGCCGCACCCGGCGCGGGGGACGCAGAGCGCGATGCACCGGAAACCAACCCGACGTTCCACTGAGCCCGTCTTTAGCGAGCCGCAGCGCCTGCACAAGGTGCTTGCGCAATGCGGCTATGGCTCGCTGCGTGGTCTCGAAGAGCTGATCATCGCCGGCAGGATCACGGTCAACCGCATGCCGGCCGAGGTGGGACAGAAAGTCGGGCCGAATGACCAGATCCGCATCAACGGCGAGCTGGTGCGGCTGCGCTTTGCGCCGCCGCGCGCCCGGGTGTTGCTCTATCACAAGCCGACCGGCGAGATCGTCAGCCGTGCCGACCCGGAGGGCCGACCCACGGTTTTCGACAAACTGCCGCGGCTGGGCAGCGCCAAATGGATCGCAGTCGGGCGGCTGGATTTCAACAGCGAGGGGTTGCTGCTGTTCACGACCTCTGGCGAGCTCGCTAACCGTCTCATGCATCCGCGCTACGAGGTCGAGCGGGAATATTCGGTTCGCATCGTCGGCACCATCAGTCCGGAGCAGGAACGGGCGTTGCGCGAAGGTGTGCCGCTGGACGACGGCATGGCGCGCGTCACTTCATTGTCCGATGAAGGCGGCGAGGGCACCAATCATTGGTACAAGGTCACACTACCGGAGGGACGCAACCGCGAAGTGCGGAGGTTGTTCGAAGCGCTCGGGCTGATGGTAAGCCGTCTCATCCGTATCCGATACGGCGTGGTTGCCATGCCGCCCCAGCTGAAACGCGGGCAAATGGTCGAGCTGGAACACGCCGAGCTCCAGCGCCTGCTGCAGGCCGCTGGAATGGGGGACGCCGCGCAGGGCAGAGGGCGCGAAGCCGGCCCATCGGGATCGCCGGGTGAACCGGAGCACGATTCGCTGCACGCGGATGACGCGAGTGACGATGTCGATGGCAACGGCGCGAATGTGGCAGCGGAGGAAGAAAGCGACGAGGCGCTCGACGAGGTCAACGGCAATCGCGCGCCACCGCCGGTTGCGGCGCGCGAAGGTCAGGGTCACGGGCAATGGCGCGGTCCGCCGGGCAAGCGCGGTGGGATGGGCGGTCAGGGCGGGTCGGGTCCGCGTGGCGTCGCCCCGGCCCCGCGCGGTGGATCGGGTGGATCGGGTGGAAACGCGCCGGGTCCGCGCGGCGGGCCGGGTGCACGCGGCCGTCACCGCGGCGGAGGAGGCGGGAACAACCGCGGCGGGGGTGGGAACAACCGAGGCGGCGGAAGCAATCGAGGCGGTGGTGGAAACAACCGCGGTGGAGGCGGCGGCGATCGAGGCGGCTATTTCGGCGGCGCTTAGGAACCCTCAAGCTTCCGGACGGGAGATGGCAGCGTGACTCAATCCAGGAAGATATCCGGCAGCAGAGGCGCGCCAGGCTTGACCGCGTAGGGAGTCAGGTCGGTGACGCCGTCCTGCGCCAGGACATCCTCGTCGATGTAGAAGTTGCCCGTCGCCTGCGGGCCGTCGCGGCTCAGGATCGCGTGCGCCGCGTCGGCAAGAATCTCCGGGCGGCGGCAATTGTCCAGGCGATCGGCGATTCCCGGGATCATCGCCAGCGCCGAGGTTGCGATGATCGTGCGCGGCCACAGGGCATTCACGGCAACGCCGGCATCGCGGAATTCCTCGGCCATCCCGATCACGCACATGCTCATGCCGTACTTCGCCATCGTATAGGCGACGTGTTGCTTGAACCAGTGCGGACGCAGGTTGATCGGCGGCGCGAGGGTGAGGATATGCGGGGTGCGTCCTGCGGCGGCTGACGCAATCAGATGCGGAAGGCACGCCTGCGAGCATGCATACGTGCCGCGGACATTGACGCCGAACATCAAGTCGAATCGCTTCATGGGCGTCGCCAGCGTCCCCGTCAGGCTGATCGCGCTCGCGTTGTTGACAAGGATGTCGATGCCGCCGAAGCGCGTGGAGGCGAGCTCGACCGCGCGCTGAACTGCGGCTTCGTTGCGGATATCGACCTGCAACGGCAACGCCGCGCCACCCGCACGTTCGATCTCCGCCGCGGCGGAATGGATCGTCCCCGGCAGCTTGGGGTTCGGCTCGGTCGTCTTCGCCGCGATCACGATGTTCGCGCCGTCGCGCGCCGCGCGCAAGGCGATCGCGAGTCCGATGCCGCGCGAGGCGCCGGTGATGAACAGTGTTTTGCCTTGGAGCATCTTCGTCTGGGCTCGCGATCCGCCGTGGATGAATCAATCTTCGCCGAACTGCGGCGTGCGCTTGTCGAGAAACGCGTGCACGCCCTCGACGAAATCGCCGGTCGCCGCGCAAGCGCCGAAGCTTGCCGCCTCCGCATCGAGCTGTGCTGCGAGCGTCTGCGACAGCGATTCGCGGAGCAGGCGCTTGCCGTTGCGCGTGGCGAGCACCGGGCCCGACGCGATCGCCGCAGCCATCGCGGCGGTTGCGCGCTCGAGCTCGGCCTCGGGCACCACGCGATTGACCAGTCCCAGCCGCAGGGCGTCCTCGACACCGAAGCGTTCGCCAAGGAGCAGGATTTCCATCGCCCGCCGGGTGCCGACGAGTCGAGGCAGCGCGTACGACAACCCGCCGTCGGGCGTCAGGCCGAGCTGGCGGTAGGCAGCCGTGAAATAACTGCCTTCGGCGGCGATTGCCAGATCGCAGGCGCATAGCAGCGACAGCCCGAATCCGGCCACCGCGCCGTGGACGCTCGCGAGCACGGGATGGGGCATGCGTTGCAGGTGCTCGATCGCGGCGTGCAGCCGGCCGATCATGCGCGTGAAGCGCTGCTGGCGCTCGCCCGGCGCAAGCTCGAGCTGCTCGGCGAAATTGCGGATGTCGCCGCCGGCCATGAAATGCCTGCCCGCGCCCTGGATGACCACGCAACGCAGACTCGTGTCAGCCGCCAGCGCGGCGGTGTGCGCGACCAGCGCGTCCATCATCGTCGGATCGAGGGCGTTGAGCGAGGCCGGACGATTGAGCGTCAGGGTGGCGACGAAGCCGTCGCGGGCGAGCAGGATGGGGCTGGTCATGACGAGTGCGGCGTTGCGCGCGAAACCGGCGATCGTCGAAATGAAGCCGGCAGCTTAGCAGGTCGGCGGGCTGGCGGTCAGGTGTCTGCGATTCCGGGTTCCGCCGGCGCCTTGAACGGCGTCGCGGCTTCCAGCTCCTCGATGGTTTGGGCGACCTCGGCACGCTCGTCGGCGGCAAAGCGGGCGATGGCGCGCGCGAAATCGGGATCGGCGATGGCGTGGGCGGAACGCGTCGTCACCGGCAGCAGCCCACGCGCGAGCTTGTGCACGCCTTGCGCGCCGCCTTCGAAGTGCCCGATCCGGCGTTCGATGCAGAAATCGATGGCCTGATAGTAGCAAGCCTCGAAGTGCAGGCCGGAGATGAACTCGGTCGCGCCCCAATAGCGTCCCCACAGGGTGTCACGGCTGAAGACGTCCAGCGCCGAGCACACGCGTTTGCCGTCGCGCTCGCCCACGATGAGCAGAACATTGTCGGGAAGGCTCGTGCCGAGCCGCTCGAAGAACGCCAGAGACAGATACGGCGTGGAATGGTGCCGGCGATACGTGCTCGTGTAGCAGCGGAAGAAGAAGGCCCAGTCCCTGTCCTCGATCTCGCCACCGAGCACGCGGCGGAAGGTGACGCCCGATGACCCGAGCTTTCGGCGCTCCTGGTTGATCCGCTTGCGTTTGGTGTGATTCATCGTCGACAGAAAATCCGCGAAGTCGCGATAGCCGGGATTGGTCCAGTGAAACTGGACGCTGTCACGCAAGTCCATGCCCGCAGCAACGCACGCGGCGGCATCCTCGGCCTGCGGGAAAAGGATGTGCAGCGAGGAGAAGTGGTGTTCGTCAAGCAGCGACAGCGCGCCTGCGAGGAGCTCCGCGCGGGTGGTCGCGTCCGCCGCGATCAGGCGCGGACCGGGCGCCGGCGTGAACGGAATCGCGCACAGGAGCTTCGGGTAATAGTGGCGCCCGTGGCGCCGATAAGCATCGGCCCACGACCAGTCGAACACGTACTCACCGTAGGAATGCGCCTTGATGTAGAGCGGCATCGCGCCGACGAGCGTCTCGCCGCGCCACGCCGTCATATAGCATGGCGTCCAGCCGGTTTCGGGTGCCGCGCAGCCCGTCTCGTGCAGGGCGTGCAGAAAGGCGTGAGAAAGGAGCGGCCGATCGCCGACGAGCGCGTCCCAGGCGGGGCGCGGAATCGTGCCGAGTGAATCGATCGTGCGCAGGGAGAGGCGTGGCATGCAGGCAGCGCGTTGCACATCATTGTCGCGTGCGGACCGCGCCGTCGGCAAGGGAACCTCGAACTTTCGGCATGATAAAATTCGCCTATGCGCATCGCCATCGCCCAGCTCGACTGCGTGGTCGGCGATCTCGCGGGCAAC
This sequence comes from Betaproteobacteria bacterium, assembly GCA_005888865.1. Classification (GTDB taxonomy): domain Bacteria; phylum Pseudomonadota; class Gammaproteobacteria; order Burkholderiales; family Casimicrobiaceae; genus PALSA-1003. The sequence continues at coordinate 16,095 of VBCL01000018.1, forward strand.
GCCGCGCGCATTCTGGGCGCCGTGACCGAGTCGAGGCATGCGGGCGCCGACCTCGTGATCACACCCGAGCTCTCGCTCTGCGGTTACCCTCCGGAAGACCTCGTGCTGCGTCCGGCGTTTCTCGAGGCGTGCGCGGATGAGCTTTCGCGGCTGGCCGCCGAGGTGTCGGGCACGACCGTGCTGATCGGATACCCCGAGGCGGGGGACCGCAAACCACACAACGCCGTCGCGGTCGTGCGCGACCGCCGGATTGCGGCGGTCTACCGCAAGGGCGAGCTCCCCAACTACACGGTGTTCGACGAGCAGCGCTACTTCGAGCCGGCGCGCGAGCCGTGCGTCATCGACGTCGCGGGCGTTCGCGTCGGAATCATCATCTGCGAGGACGTCTGGTTTCCGGATCCGGCGCGGGTTGCGCGCGATGCGGGCGCACAACTGCTCGTCGTTCCGAACGGCTCGCCGTACCACACGCGCCAGCAGGCGTTGCGGCGCGAAGTCGTCACGGCACGCGCGAAGGAGACGGGATTGCCCATCGTTTACGTCAACCGGGTCGGTGGGCAGGACGAGCTGGTGTTCGACGGCGCATCGTTCATCGTCGACGGTGCGGGCGCCCTGACGCAGCAGCTGCCGGCATGGCGGGAGGCCGTGGCGCTCGCCGAATTCGACGGCGCGACGCCGAAGGCGGTGCGCGGCGCGCTCGACGAACGCCTCGAGCCGCACGTCTACTCTGCGCTCACCATGGGCGTGCGCGACTACGTGCAGAAGAATCGCTTTCCCGGGGTTCTGGTCGGGCTGTCCGGCGGGATCGATTCCGCGCTGACTCTCGCCATCGCCGTAGACGCGCTCGGCCGCGAACGCGTGCGCGCGCTGATGCTGCAGTCGAAGTACAACGCGCCGATGAGCCTGGAGGACGCCCGGGCGATGGCCGGTATTCTGGGCGTGCGCTACGACGAGATACCGATCGACGGCGTATTCGATGCATTCCGAGCCGCGCTCGTCGACGAGTTCAAGGGCCTGCCCGACGATGCGACCGAGGAGAACATCCAGGCGCGGATTCGCGGCACCTTGCTCATGGCGCTGTCGAACAAACATGGCGCCATCGTGCTCACGACCGGCAACAAGTCGGAGATGGCGGTCGGCTACGCCACGCTCTATGGGGACATGGCAGGCGGCTTCGCGGTGCTGAAGGACATCAGCAAGACGCTGGTCTATCGCCTTGCGCGCTATCGCAACAGCTTCGGTCGCGTGATTCCCGAGCGCATCATCACGCGAGCGCCCTCGGCGGAGCTGCGGCTCGAGCAGACCGACCAGGACAGCCTGCCGCCCTACGATGTGCTCGATGCGATTCTCGAAGCGTACGTCGAGGAAAACCTGAGCCCGGCCGAGATCGTCGCCCGCGGGCTGGCCCCCGAACATGTCGCGCAAGTGGTGCGGCTGATCAAGATCAACGAGTACAAGCGCCGGCAGGCGGCGGTCGGCATCCGCATCACGCCGCGCGGCTTCGGCAAGGATTGGCGGTACCCGATCACTTCGGCGTGGGCCGAGTGGAAGAGTGTCTCCGCGTAGTGTAATGTAGTTCGAGACCGGCGCACCCATCTGCGCCATGGAGAGCCGCATGAAGAAGGTCGAAGCGATCATCAAGCCTTTCAAGCGTCCGTGAGGCGCTGTCCGAAATCGGCGTGACCGGCCTGACCGTAACAGAGGTCAAGGGCTTCGGCAGGCAGAAAGGCCACACCGAGCTTTATCGCGGCGCCGAGTACGTCGTCGATTTTCTGCCCAAGGCGAAGGTCGAGGTTATCCTCGCCGACAGTCTGGTCGAGCGCGCGATCGAGGCCATCGTGAAGGCCGCGCGCACGGGCAAGATCGGCGACGGCAAAATCTTCGTGACGAGCGTCGAGCAGGTCGTCCGGATCCGCACCGGCGAGTCGGGCGAGGCTGCGGTTTAGACTCTTGGATCGCAAAACTCGAAGGAGGGGAAATGTCGTTTGCGAGCGAGTTCCGGCAATTCGCGGTCAAGGGCAACGTCGTCGATCTCGCGGTGGGTGTGATCATCGGCGCCGCCTTCGGCAAGATCGTGGATTCTTTGGTCAAGGACCTGATCATGCCCGTCGTCGGCCGGCTCATCGGCGGGCTCGACTTCAGCAACTGGTTCGTCATGTTGGGCGCGGCGCCGCCGGCTTACAGCGGGCCGATGACCTACGAGGCGTTGACCAAGGCCGGCGTACCACTCTTTGCGTACGGCAATTTCATCACGGTGGCGATCAACTTCGTGATTCTCGCCTTCATCATCTTCGTGATGGTGAAGCAGATCAATCGCGTGCGCGGTGAAACACCGGCTGCGCCGCCGCCACCACCCGAGGACGTTGTCCTGTTGCGCGAGATTCGCGACACCCTGAAGAAATAGGCGGCAGCCTCGCTGCCGGAAGAAAAAACGACGGGAGGAACGATGACTTCGATATCGAGATGGTGCCTCGGCGCGGCGTTCGTGCTTGCGCTGGCAGGCCCCGCCGGGGCCGACATCAACGTCGGCGTGACGTTGTCGGCAACCGGGCCGGCCGCCTCGCTGGGTATCCCCGAGAAGAACACCTTCGAGATGATGGGTGCGCCGGTCGTCGGCGGGCAGAAGGTCAACTTCATCATCCTGGACGACAAGTCGGACACGACCGAGGCAGTCAAGAACACACGTAAGCTGATCTCCGAAAACGCCGTCGACCTCATCGTCGGGTCGACGATCACGCCGAACTCGCTCGCCATGATCGACGTCGTGGCCGACGCGGAGACGCCGATGATCTCGATGGCCGCCTCGGCGCGCATCGTCGATGCGGCAAACCCGAAGACGCGCTGGGTATTCAAGACACCACAGAGCGACGCGCTGATGGCCGACGCGATCGCGGTGCACATGAAGGCGAACGGCGTGAAGACGCTCGGCTATATCGGCTTCGCCGACGCCTACGGCGACGGCTGGCTGGCCGAGATCAAGCGCTCGGCGAAGACCGCGGGCATCGAGGTGACCGTCGAGGAGAAGTACAACCGCAACGACACATCGGTCACGGGGCAGGCCCTGAAGATCGTCGCTGTGAAGCCGGACGCCGTGCTCATCGGCGCGGCCGGGACCCCGGGTGCGACGCCGCAGAAGGAGCTTTCCGCGCGCGGCTACAAGGGCCGAATCTACCAGACGCATGGTGTGGCCAATCCCGATTTCCTGCGCGTGGTCGGCAAGGACGGCAACGGCACGATTCTCCCTGCGGGCCCGATGCTGGTCTACGAGCAGCTGCCGGAGAGCAATGCAGTCAAGAAGTCCGCCGGCGACTATGTGCGTCAGTACGAAGCGAAATTTGGAACTCGTGCGACCTTCGGCGGACACGCCTGGGACACTTACCTCCTGCTCTCGCGCGCGATTCCGGAGGCTCTGCGCAAGGCGAAGCCGGGAACCAAGGAATTCCGCGCCGCGCTGCGCGACGCGCTCGAAGGCGTGAAAGATCTGCCCGCAGCTCACGGCATGTTCGTGATGTCGCCGACCGACCACAACGGCCTGGATAACCGGGCCCGGGTGATGGTGCGGATTGAGGACGGCAAGTGGGTCCTCATCAAGTAAAGCCATCTCCGAAACTGCTGCGCGCCCCGATTGCTTTGTCGTATCCTCGCTCGCCCCTCGCCGTACTTCCTCTGTACTGTCTCGGGGCTCGCTGCGGGCCTTCGCGCACTCGGGGCTGCTCGCGACGTTTCGGAGACGGCTTGTAGCCTTTCGCGCAAAGCGGCTGCGCGCCGGTCACCCCGATGGATCTGACGATCACCGCGCTTCTGGCGCAGGACGGAATCACCAACGGCGCGATCTATGCGCTCCTCGCGCTGGCCATCGTGCTCGTGTTCGCGGTCACGCGCGTCATCTTCGTGCCGGCAGGAGAGTTCGTCGCCTACGGGGCGCTCACGCTGGCCGCGCTGCAACTGGGCAAGCCGCCCGGGACCGTAGGCCTCCTGGCGGGACTCGCGCTCGCCACGGGCATCACCGAAATCTGGGTGGCTGCACGCCGCCGCGCGTGGCGCGATCTCCCGCGCCGTCTTGGCCTTTATGTCGCGGCGCCGCTCTCGATCGCCGGCATCGTCTACGCCGCCGCGCCGCTCAAGCTTGCGCTTCCGGCGCAGGTGATCCTGGCCGTGGCAATCGTCACCGCGCTCGGACCGCTGCTCTATCGCCTCGCGTACCAGCCGCTTGCCGAGGCGTCGGTTCTGGTGCTGCTGATCGTCTCGGTCGCCGTGCACTTCGTCATGCTTGGCCTGGGCCTGTGGTTTTTCGGCGCCGATTCACGAACGCTTCATTTCAGGTCGGCGACGTCAACGTCAGCGGCCAGAGTCTGCTGGTGCTGCTTTTCTCGCTGCTCCTCATCGGCGCGCTGTACCTCTTCTTCGACCGCACTCTCTATGGCAAAGCGCTGCGAGCGACGGCGCTCAACCGCGTCGGCGCGCGTCTGGTCGGCGTGAGCCCGAATCTCGCGGGAAGTCTCACCTTCACGCTCGCGGCACTGCTCGGCGCATTCTCAGGTGTGCTGATCGGGCCGATCACCACGATCTACTACGATTCGGGCTTCCTGGTGAGCCTCAAGGGTTTCGTCGGTGCGATCATCGGCGGGCTCGCGAGCTACCCGCTCGCAGCGGCCGGGTCGCTTCTCGTCGGGCTGCTGGAGTCGTTCTCGTCGTTCTGGGCGAGCGCCTTCAAGGAAGTGATCGTCTTCACGCTGATCATTCCGGTGCTCCTGTGGCGATCGCTCACCGCGCATCATCATGACGACGAGCCGGAGTAGCCTGGCGCTGCGAGGCGCGGCGCTCTGCGCGGTAGTTGCCGCGTTGGTCGCTGTGCCGCTGTCCGCGCCGCCTTTCTGGATCACGTTGCTGAACTACATCGGGCTCTACAGCATCGTCGCGCTGGGGCTGGTGCTGCTCACCGGAGTCGCCGGCCAGACCTCGTTCGGGCAGGCGGCGTTCGTCGGGATCGGCGCCTACGTCACGGCGTACCTGTCGACGCACGTCGAGACCTTGTCGTGGCTGCCCTGGCTCAACCTCGTCGTCGGGCTCGCCCTGACGGCGCTGATCGCGCTCGCCCTGGGCTTCATCACCCTGCGCATGCGGGGCCACTATCTGCCGCTGGCGACGATCGCCTGGGGCATCAGCCTGTATTACCTGTTCGGCAACCTGGAGTTCCTCGGCGGCCACACCGGCATGACCGGAATCCCTGCGTTGTCGGTCGCTGGCTTCGAGCTTCGCAACGAGCGTTACTTCTGCTATCTGATCTGGGTGATTGCGCTTTCCGCGTTGTGGATGGCGCATAACCTCCTCGATTCGCGGCCCGGGCGCGCGATCCGCGCGCTCAGAGGCGGACTCGACATGGCCGAAGCGTTCGGGGTCAACACCGGGCGACTGAAGATCGTCGTGTTCGTCTATGCGGCGCTGCTGGCGTGCGTCTCCGGGTGGCTGTACGCGCACCTGCAGCGGTTCGTGAACCCGACGCCGTTCGGGCTCAATCAGGGAATCGAGTATTTATTCATGGCCGTCGTCGGCGGCGCGGGCAGCGTATGGGGCGCGGTCGTCGGAGCAGCGCTGGTCACGCTGCTCAAGACCCAGCTCCAGGACTGGCTGCCGTCGTTGCTCGGCCGCAGCGGCAATTTCGAGGTCATCGTCTTCGGCATCCTGATCATCCTGCTGCTCCAGCGAACGCGCGACGGTGTGTGGCCGTGGCTCGCAAGGCTGGTGCCGTCCCGTGCTCCGCCGCTACTTCGGTCCGCCGCGAAACCGTTTCTGGCGCGCGCCGGGCCGCCGCCCGGGCCGCTGCTCGTGGTCGAGGCTGCCCGAAAAGAGTTTGGCGGCCTCGTCGCGGTCAACGATCTTTCGTTCGAGATTCGCAGCGGCGAGATCCTCGGGTTGATCGGCCCCAATGGCGCAGGCAAGAGCACGATGTTCAACCTGATCGGCGGCGCGTTGCCAATGACCCGCGGGGCGATCGCGTTCGATGGCAAGCGTATTGCCGGACAGGACCCGTATGTCATCGCTGGTCTGGGTGTTGCCCGGACTTTCCAGCACGTGCGGCTCCTTCCCGAGATGTCGGTACTCGACAACGTCGCATTCGGAGCGTACCTGCGCGGCAGCGCCGGGTTCGTTCGCGCCGCGCTGCGGCTCGATCGGCGGGAGGAGGCGCGCGCGATGCACGAAGCGGCGCTTCAGATCGGTCGGGTCGGGCTCGCCGCGCATTTGCATGCCCCGGCGGGATCGCTCCCGCTCGGGCAGCAACGCCTGGTCGAAATTGCGCGGGCCCTCGCGGCCGATCCGCGGCTTCTCCTGCTCGACGAGCCCGCGGCCGGATTGCGCTACGCCGAGAAGCAGGAGCTTACCGCGCTCCTGCGCACGTTGAAGCGCGAAGGAATGACCATCCTGCTGGTCGAGCACGACATGGATTTCGTGATGGGCCTGACCGATCGGCTGGTGGTGATGGACTTCGGCGAGAAATTGGCCGAGGGACTGCCCGTCGAGATCCAGGAGAATCCTCTGGTGCGTGAGGCCTATCTGGGTGGCGTAGTGGAGGAAAAAGCTTGAACCACAGAGATCACAGAGAGCACAGAGGACTCCTTTCGAAAACCGTCGCTGATGAAGCCCTTATTGTTCTTCTCCGTGTCCTCTGTGCCCTCTGTGGTTAAAGACTTGGTATGAGCCTGCTCGAAGTTCGCGACCTGCACGTTGCTTACGGCAAGGTCGAAGCCGTGCACGGCGTATCGCTGGCGATCGACGCGGGCCGGATCGTCACCGTGATCGGCCCCAACGGCGCCGGCAAGACGACGCTGCTCGGCGCGATCATGGGACTGTTGCCCTCGCGTGGCGAAATCCGCTACGGTGGCGAATCGCTCGCCGGTCTCGCCGTCGAGGAACGCGTCGCGCAGAAGCTGTGCCTGGTTCCCGAACGCCGCGAGCTGTTCGCCGCGATGAGCGTGGCGGACAATCTCGAGCTCGGTGCATTCGCGCGCCATCGCGCGGGCGACCGCACGATCGGGCAAACGCGCGAGGAGGTCTATCGACGCTTTCCGAGGCTCGCCGAGCGTCGACAGCAGTTTGCCGGAACGCTGTCGGGCGGCGAGCGACAAATGCTCGCGCTCGGGCGGGCCCTGATGGCGAAACCGGCGCTCCTGATGCTCGACGAACCGAGTCTCGGTCTGGCGCCGCTGATCGTGAAGGAGATCTTCAGCATCATCTCCACGCTGCGCGAGACCGGCGTGGCAATCCTCCTGGTCGAACAGAACGCGCACGCCGCGCTCCAGGTTGCCGACTACGGGTACGTCCTCGAAACCGGCGAATTGGCGATCGAAGGGGAAAGCGCTGTCCTGGCGCGCGAACCGCGCGTCGCGGCGACGTATCTCGGGCAGGCAGCCGGGAACGCAGCGCGTTAGAATCCGGTCTCACCACGAAGGCACCAGCCTTCGATGCCGGCGTGGCCGCAAAGGATACCCGTGACCGACCTCTCCATTCCCGCCCTCGATCCCGCGCTTCTCGATCAGGCCACGCAACTGCTGCTGGCACCCGCAGCGCTGGAGTTCCACCAGCTCTCGCGGGTGCTCGCCGATATCCACGGCCATCGCATCGACTATGCGGACCTGTACTTCCAATACTCGCGGGTCGAGGCGTGGAGCCTGGAGGAGGGCATCGTCAAGTCGGGCTCGTTCTCGATCGACCGCGGCGTCGGTGTGCGCGCGGTAACCGGCGAGAGAACGGCTTTCGCCTACTCCGATGACATCAGCCTCGAAGCCCTCGCCCAAGCGGCGAGCGCGACCCGCGCCATCGCCCAACAGGGCCAGAGTGCCGTCGCTGCGCTCGAGCGCGTCGGCAACGCGCGAGCGCTCTACGCCGCCCGCGATCCGGTCATGGCGCTCACCGATGGCGCCAAGGTCGGGCTGCTGGAAAGGCTGGAGCGTCTGGCGCGCGCACGCGATCCGCGCGTGACTCAGGTGACCGCCTCGCTTGCCGGCGAGTACGAAGCGATTCTCGTGGCCCGCAGCGACGGGTTGATCGCGGCCGATGTCCGGCCGCTGGTGCGGCTGTCGCTCAACGTGATCGTCGAGGACAACGGCCGGCGCGAGCAGGGCATGGCCGGAGGAGGCGGGCGGCTCGACTATAGCTACTTCACGGAAGCGCTGCTGCAGGACTATGCGGCGCAAGCGGTCGATCAGGCACTGCTCAACGTCAGCGCCCGCGCGGCGCCCGCGGGGACGATGACCGTGGTCCTTGGCCCAGGATGGCCTGGGATCCTGCTGCACGAGGCGATCGGGCATGGGCTCGAGGGCGACTTCAATCGCAAAGAAACGTCGGCGTTTTCGAATCGCATCGGGCAGCGGGTCGCGGCTCCAGGCGTGACCGTGGTCGACGACGGCACGATCCCGGATCGTCGCGGCTCGCTCAACATCGACGACGAAGGCAACCCCACGCAACGGACGGTGCTCATCGAAGACGGCATTCTCCGGT
>VBCL01000018.1:24695-31847 GCA_005888865.1 Betaproteobacteria bacterium
TCGGTTGACGACGGCCTTTATGCGGTCAACTTCGGCGGTGGCCAGGTCGACATCACCAACGGCAAGTTCGTGTTCTCCGCTGCCGAAGCGTGGAAGATCGAGAAAGGCAAGCTTGTCTATCCCGTCAAGGGCGCAACACTGATCGGCAACGGACCCGATGCGCTCACTCGGGTGTCGATGATCGGCAACGACCTCGCCCTCGACCCCGGCATCGGCACCTGCGGCAAGGATGGGCAGAGCGTGCCGGTCGGTGTCGGCCAACCGACATTGCGGATAGACGGCCTAACGGTGGGCGGTACGGGATAGGGCGAACGGCTGCGTCATTCAACCTCCGCTAGTGCAACGGTCCCGTGGGGGCAACGACCGCGACAGCCGGCGCGGGTGAGGAGTGGTGCACGACGATTCGCCAGCCCGACGGCGTGCGCATGAAGACATTGGTCGCGATCGCCGCGCCGCGCGGTTTGGGGTCGTCGCCGACCGTAACGTGTTCCACCGCGCTCTGAAGCGCGAGGCCGACGGTTTCGATGGCGACGATCTCGTCCAGGCGGAACGAGAGCTTGGTATTGCCCGCGAAGAGCTGCTCCCAGCCCGCGCGCACCGCGTCGTAACCGACCAGCCGCGTCCCACCCGGGTGGATGCACACGATGTCTTCGTCTTCCGCCCAGGTCAACATCATCGCGTCGACGTCCTTGGCCTCGAAGGCGCGATAGAACGCGATCGCCGCGTCCTGCGGCGAGGTGAGAATCGTTGGCGTGCGTGGCGTGCCCATTGGTTAGCGGTATTCTAGCCCGAGAAATTCGTTCGATGGTCCACCGAGGCTTCCGCGAGGACAGTGTCGCGTCGACTCACGCGGCTGCTTCTAGCGCGAGCTGGTACACGCGCTCGGGATCGAGATCCCGCATGCATTTGAAGTGGCCAAGCGGGCATTCGCGCTGAAAGCATGGGCTGCATTCGATGTCGATCCGGGTCACCTGCGCGACCGGCGACAGCGGCGGCGTGTAGTCGGGCGAAGAGGAACCGAACAACGCGATCAACGGCCGTCCGACTGCGGCTGCGGCGTGCATCAGCCCCGAGTCGTTGCTCACCACGACCGAGGCCAGCGAGAGCAGATCGATCGCCGTGCCGAGATCGGTGCGGCCGGTGAGATCGCGCACGCCCGCGACCGCCGCTGCGATCGGGGCCGCCGTCGGCTGATCGTTGGGCGAACCCATCAGCCATACCGCGTAACCCGCGTCGAGCATGCGCCGGGCGAGCGCGATGAAATGCTCGGTCGGCCAGCGCTTCGCGGGTCCGTACTCGGCGCCCGGGCAGAGGATGGCAATGGGTCGACGCGTCGACAACGTCAATCCGCGCATCGCCGCGCCGGCATTGGCGATGTTGGGAACGAGCATCGGTGCCGGTGGCGTCGGGATGAGCCTGCCCCTGGCAACCGCGAGCGCGACGAATCGATCGACAAGGCGGGGAAGCGCCTTGCGATCGAGTCGCAGAGCGTCGGTGAGCAGAATCCGGCGCATCTCGCCGACGTAACCGATGCGCCGTGGAATTCGCGCGAGCCACGGGATCAACGCCGATTTGAACGAGTTCGGAAGCACCAGGGCCAGCGTGTAGCCGTGCGATTGGAGCTCGCGTGCCAGCATCCGCCGGCGCGCAAAACCCAATTCCTTGTGGCGAAACGGGCTTTCGATTACCCGCCCGATACCACGCATCCGCGCATAGACCGGTGCACACCACGGCGGCGCGAGCACATCGACGATCGGCTCCTCGAAAGGCTCGCGCAGGACCGCAACGAGCGGCTCGGAAAGAATGGCGTCACCGACCCACGACGGTGCGACGATCAGTATGCGTTCGGCCATGAAGAATGGGCGATGCTCGATGCCTCGCTTGCCTGCGAGCGGGCCGATTGCAACGAGCACGCGACGAGTGGCTAGTGCGCGCCCTTGACCGGTGCGCCCTTGAACCGATAGCGCGTGCCGCAGTACGGACACATCGCTTCCCCGTCAGGAGCGACCTCGAGGAATACCCTAGGGTGACTCGACCACAGAGGCATTGCCGGGTTCGGGCAATGCAGCGGCAAATCCCTTTCGGTGACCTCAACGATGGGCAGCGCGTTGGCCCCGGGTTGTGCCATAGTCGATCGAGCCTGCGTCGGAGTCGACGGGCGTCAACCACGACTTGTACTTGGGGTTTCGCCCGTTGACGACGTCGAAGAACATCGCCTGCAGCTTTTGCGTGATCGGCCCGCGACGGCCCGAGCCGATCGGACGGTTGTCGAGCTCCCGGATCGGCGTCACTTCGGCCGCGGTTCCGGTGAAGAACGCCTCGTCGGCGATGTAGAACTCGTCGCGCGTGATGCGCCGCTCGACCACCGGGATGCCCAGCTCCGCCGCGAAGGTCATGATCGTGCCGCGGGTGATGCCGTTCAGCGCGCCGCCGGAGAGATCGGGCGTGTGGAGCTTGTCGTCGCGAACCAGGAAGACGTTCTCGCCCGACCCCTGGCAGACGAAGCCCTGCGGGTCGAGCAGCATCGCCTCCTCGTAGCCGTCGTGCGTCACTTCCTGATTGGCGAGGATCGAGACCGCATAGTTGCATACGGCTTTGGCGTTGCACATCGTGATGTTCGGATGATGATGTGTGAACGACGAGGTCTTCACGCGGATGCCCTTCTCGAGCCCATCGGCGCCAAGATACGCACCCCATGGCCACGCCGCGATCGTCACGCGTACGGGATTCGACTTGGCGGCTACGCCCATCGCTTCCGAGCCATAGAACACCAGTGGCCGCAGGTAGCACGAGTCCAGTCCGTTGCGACGCACGCATTCCTTCTGCGCGGCCTCGAGCTCGTCCGCGGTGTAGGGGATCTTCATCCCGAAAATCTGCGCCGACCGGAACAGACGCTCCGTGTGATCGCGCAGGCGAAAGATCGACGGCCCTGCCGCGGTCTTGTAGCAGCGAACGCCCTCGAAAACACCCAATCCGTAATGCAGCGTATGCGTGAGGACGTGCGTCGTGGCATCGCGCCACGGCACCAGCTTGCCGTCGTACCAGATGAATCCGTCGCGGTCTGCCATCGACATGGCGGCTATCCCAAACGTTGCAAAGTTCGTATTTTAGCTGAATCCGGCCTGCCAGAACGCGCCGAACACCCGAGTCCACAGTTTGGCCACCGCGGCTCGCGCAGCGCTCTGCGGCGCGGCATCGACGCGGGCGGACGGCGCACCTTGCAACCGGATCTGGTGCTGCCGCCGCCGGTACTCGCGGTAAGCGTCGGCAACGGTCGCCGCCAGCGTCGGCGGCACCAGACCGAGCGCGCCGCCGCGCGCGAGCAGCGCGATGTTGCCGACATTGGCGGTAAGCGGCGCATGGTCGCGACTGTGCGCGAGCACGAGGTACTGCACGACGAACTCGACATCGACCATGCCGCCTGGATCGTGCTTGAGGTCGAAAAGCGGCGTCTTGTTGGGATGCCCCGCGTGCATCTTCCGGCGCATTTCGACGATGTCGTTGCGTAGTCGTTGTGGATCACGCTGCAGACGCAAGACCGCTTCGCGCTCGGCCTCGAACGCGGCGCCGAGCGCGGCGTCGCCGGCGATGAAACGCGCGCGCGTGAGGGCCTGGTGCTCCCAGGTCCAGGCCTGTTCGCGTTGGTAGTGACGAAACGCATCGAAGCTCGACACGACCAGCCCGCTCGCACCGTCGGGGCGCAGCCGCAAGTCGGTGTCGTAGAGTCGCCCGGCGGACGTGGTGGTGGTGAGCCAGGTATTCAGACGATGCACCAGACGCGTGTAACGCTCCGGCGCGCTCTCGTCCGGATCGTCGTACAGGAACACGAGATCGAGGTCCGATGCGTAACCGAGCTCCTTGCCGCCGAGCTTCCCGTAGCCGATGATCGCAAAGCGCGGCGCCGCGACCGGCTCGCTGCCGTGCATCTGTGCCCAGCAGCAATCGAGCGTCGCGGCGAGCACGATGTCGGCCAGCGCCGACAGATGATCGGCGAGTCGCTCGACACTGAGCAGGCCATTGAGATCCTGGGCGAGCAAACGGAAGGTTTGCGCGTGCTGAAAATGGCGTAGCGCGTCCATTTGCCGCTCGATGTCGGCGGCGTGCATGGCGAGCTGCCCGTCGAGCTCGCGTCGCCATGCGCTCCAATCCGGCTCCTCCAGGAGCACCCGGCTGTCGAGCAACTCGTCGAGCAGGATCGGGTGCCGCGTGAGGTAATCCGCGGCCCAGGCGCTGGCGCCCATGAGCTGCGCGAGGCGCGGCAGCACGGGAGGATGTTCGACCAGCAACGCAAGATAGACGCTGCGTCGGCTGATTGTTTCGAGCAGCGCGAGCAGGCGGCCAAAAACCACCGCGGCCTCGACCGGCGAGGCAGACTTTGGACGCTCTGCGGCGGTGCGCAGCAGTTGCGGCACCAGCGCGTCGAAGCGCTGCCGCGACAGCGTCGGCAGTTGCAGGTAGCGTGCGCTCCGGCGCACCCGGGCGAGTGTCTCGATGACCGCGAGCGGCGCCGCGTACCCCGCGGCGACGAGCGCCGCATACTGGGCGTCCTCCGGCGTCGGGTCGAGCCATACCGTGGCCAGTGGATCGTCGGCCGAGGCGCCACCGGTGGCGAACACCGCGTCGAAGTGACGTTCGACCGCGTTGCGATGCGACTCGATCATCGCGGCGAGCGCGGCGGCGTTGGCCGCACCGCAGGCGCGGGCGAGCGCCTCCTGCTCCGCGTCATCGGTGGGCACATCATGAGTCTGTCGATCGTCTCGATACTGCAGCCTGTGTTCGAGATTGCGCAGGAAGACGTATGCCGCGGACAAGTCAGCCACGGCGGGCCGCGGCAGTGACCCACGCGCGCCGAGGGCAGCGAGGGCCGGTAGCGTCCCCCTCGCGCGCAGCACGGGCTCCCTGCCTCCACGCACGAGCTGAAGTGCCTGCACGATGAACTCGATCTCACGAATTCCGCCGGGTCCCAGCTTGATGTTGCGCGCGTAGTCCTTGCGGCGGCCCTGCTCGCGGATCTGGCGATGAACGTCGCGTAAGCCGGCATAGGCGTCGTAGTCGAGGTACTTGCGAAACACAAACGGCGCGATCAGCCGGTCGAGCTCCTCGCCGCGATTCCCGGTCAGCGTTCGCGCCTTCAGCCACGCGTAGCGCTCCCAGGTCCGCCCTTGCGTCACCAGGTAGTTTTCCAACGCCGCGAACGACGACGACAATGGACCGGCGTCGCCGTAAGGACGCAGGCGCATGTCGACGCGAAAGACGAACCCGTCGGCGGTCGCGTCGGTGAGCGCGCCGACGACACGTCGTCCGAGGCGGTCGAAGAACTCCTGGTTGGCCAGCGCCTTCGGCCCCGCCGTCGCACCGTCCTCCGGGTACACAAACACCAGATCGACGTCCGACGAGACGTTGAGCTCGGCGCCGCCCAGCTTGCCCATGGCAACGATGATGAGCCGCTGCGTTGTGCCGCTGTCCGCACCGGTGGGCTCGCCGCAGGTCAGGGCGAGCATCCGGTGATGCAGTTCGACGGCAGCGCCGATCGCAACCTCGGCCAGCCGCGTCTGAGTCGTGCAGACTTCCGTCAGATCCGCGCGGCCGGTCAGGTCTCGCAGCAGCGTCGTGAGCGCGACGCGCGCTCGCAGCGTGCGCAGAACCGCCGCCAGCGCGGCTGCATCCGCGGCCGCTCGGACCGCTTCGAGCTCGGCAGGCTCGACCGTGACCGGACGATCGATCGCGGCCAGGACGCGGGTCGTGAGCTCGGGTTGTGCCGTGCGCAAGCGTGTGGCGTAGCGGCTGAACTCGAAGGCAGCATCGAGGTCCATCGGGGGAGAAGAAGGGCGGCCTGCGGTTCCAAGGGTAGAATCACTCGCCCAAGCCTATCATGCCGCTGACGAGCGCCCGTCCCGACGCATCTCCCGCCGCGAAGTCGCTGCCGCGGGCAATGCTCAGCTTGGGCGCTCGCCTGCTGGTTGCGTTGACCGCGGCTTTCTGCATTCTCCTGCTGGCGATTCGTTTCATCGTCTTTCCCCAGCTCGAGAGCCATCGCACGCAGATTACCGACCTGCTCGCGCAGCAGATCGGCCAACCGGTCGAGCTCGGCGCGCTCGCTTCGGGCTGGGACGGCTGGAACCCCCGGCTCGACGTCAAGGATTTCCGCATCGTCGACCGCGGAAGCGGCGCGCCGCTGCTGAGCTTGCCGGCGCTGCATTTGACCGTCGCGTGGACCTCGCTCCTGTTCGTCGATCTGCGCTTCAAGGAACTCGCGCTCGAGCGGCCCGAGCTCGCGGTGCGGCGCGACGCCTCCGGCAAGCTGCACATCGCGGGCCTCACCTTCGATCTCGACCGTGCTCGCGGCGAGTCGATGCTTGCAGACTGGTTGCTGCGGCAGCGGCGGATCGTGATTCACGACGGTGCGATCGTCTGGAGCGACGAACAACGCAACGCGCCGCCGCTCGCGCTGCAGCGCGTCGAGTTCCGGCTGGAGAACCGCTTCGGTCGCCATCGTTTCGGTCTCACCGGCGTGCCGCCGGCAGAGGTCGCAGCCCCGCTCGATATTCGCGGCGATGTGAAAGGACGATCGCTCGGCGAATGGCATGCCTCGTCCGGCCGACTCTATGCCCGACTCGACTACGCCGATGTCGCGGCATGGCGGGTATGGCTGCCGCTGCCCATCGACGTGCGAAGCGGCAAGGGCGCGCTGCGCGTCTGGCTCGAATACACGGACGGCCAGCCGCGCGAGATGGTCGCCGATCTCGTGCTCACCGACGTTGGGACCAAGCTCGCGCCGGATTTGCGAGAGCTGGCGCTTACGCGGCTCGAGGGACGCGTCGGCTGGCGCAGCGAAGCCGGAACGCGCCAGTTCTTCACCGAGCACCTCGCATTCACGGGCGCCAGCGGGGCGCGCTTCGATCCGACTGACTTCAAGCTCACGCTGCACGACGCGACGTCGAGCCAGGCCGCATCGGGAGCGATGGAGTTCAGCAACCTGCAGCTCGCACCGTTGATGCAGGTCGCCGAGCACCTGCCGCTGCCTGAACGCTGGCGCCAGGACCTGGCACGGTACAACCCGAGAGGCACGCTGGCGGAGGGCTCACTGCAATGGAACGGCGAGGCGACGGCGCCTGAGAGCTACGCCGCCCGCGGACGGTTCGCTGATCTGGG
>VBCL01000409.1 GCA_005888865.1 Betaproteobacteria bacterium
TGATTCAGCTGGTCCACGCTTGCCACGCTCGACGCACGCCGCTACGCTCGACGCATGCTCTCCGTCCAGGGCCTGACCAAGCGCTACGGCGGGCCGCGGCCGCGCACCGTCTTCGCCGATGTCGACCTCGCGCTCGACGCCGGCGATTACGTCGCGGTGATGGGCGAGTCGGGGATCGGCAAGTCCACGCTGCTCAACCTCATTGCCGGCCTCGACAGTGCCGACTCGGGATCGATCAAGCTCGGCGCTATCGAGCTCACGACGCTCGACGATGACGCCCTCACGCTGCTGCGCCGCGCGCAAATGGGTTTCGTCTTTCAGGCCTTCCATATCCTGCCGTACCTCGATGTGTTTCAGAACGTCGCGTTGCCCTTGTCGCTGCTTGGTGTGGCTGACGCCGAAGTCGAACGCCGGGTGAACACAATGCTCGGAGCCGTCGGTCTCGAAGGGCGCGCGGCCAGTCCGCCGCGCGAGCTCTCCGGAGGCGAGCTGCAGCGCGTCGCGATCGCCCGCGCTCTGGTGCACGCGCCACGGCTCGTACTTGCCGACGAGCCCACCGGGAATCTCGATTCCGAGAGCGCGGCGCAGGCCAGCGGCGCAGCGGGCATACTCGTGACGCACTCTCGCGTGGCAGCGCAAACCTGCGACCGCGTTCTGCTGCTGAGGCCGGACGGGCTGCGCGAGCGCGCGCCGGAATGACGGTACTGGCTGCAAGCCGGGTAATCCTCGCCGGCGCCCTCGCGCACAACCGCACGCGCAGCGCGCTGTCGGTATTGGCGATCGCGCTGGGCGTGGCCCTCGGCTACGCGGTTCAGCTCATCACCGAGTCGGCACAGAACGAGCTCGCGCTGGGTGTGCAGACGCTCTCGGGCGAAGCCGATCTGCAGGTCCGCGGGCCGCGCGATGGCTTCGACGAGCAGATCTATCCCGAACTCGCGCGACTGCCTGAGGTCGCGGCGGCGAGCCCGGTGGTGGAAATCGACGCGAAGCTCGCCGACCGCGACGACATCCTGAAGATCATCGGCATCGACGCATTTCGCGCGGCGGCGGTCCAGCCCGCGCTGGTCGCGTCGAGCGACGATCGTCTCGATGTCCTGCGCCCGGATGTGCTGTTCCTGTCTGCCGCGGCCGCCCGCTGGCTCGATCTCGCGGGGGGCGCGGCCATACGCTTCCAGGTCGCGCTACGCGAGGTGCCCCTCAGGGTCGCGGGCGACGTTGCGGCCGGAGAGCACCAGCGTTTCGCGGTGATGGACATCGCAGGAGCGCAATCGAACTTCGATCGGCTGGGCGTGATTACGCGCGTCGATTTGCGGCTCGCGCCCGGAGTGGATCTTGCCGCGTTTCGCGACAAGCTGCGACAACGGCTTCCTGCGGGCCTCGCCGTCGAGCGTCCTGAGACGAGCCTCGCGGCAAGCGCGAGCTTGTCGCGATCCTACCGCGTCAATCTGAACGTCCTCGCGCTCGTCGCGTTGTTCACCGGAGGATTGCTCGTCTTTTCCACACAAGCGCTGGCGGTCGTCCGCCGGCGCGGACACTTCGCGCTGTTGCGCGTGCTCGGCACCACGCGCCGGCAACTTGTCGCCTCGCTCCTCGCCGAAGCTCTTCTGATCGGAGCGGCGGGAAGCGCGCTCGGGCTCGGCGCCGGGTTCATCCTCGCGCAGGCTGCTGTCCGGGTGATCGGTCCGGATTTGGGATCGGGCTATTTTCGCGGCGTCGCACCGATGCTCCTGCCCAGCGCCTTCGCCTCTGTGCTTTGCTTCGGGCTTGGCGTTGCGGCCGCCCTGCTCGGCAGCCTCGCGCCGGCGCTCGAAGCCGCGCGCGCGTCGCCGGCACACGCCCTCAAGCCTGGCGATGAGGAGCGCGTGTTCGCCCGGTTGCGTCCGGTCGGACCGGGCGTCGCCACGCTCGTAGCCGGAGTGATCACGTCGCTTCTCCCTCCGGTAGCAGGACTGCCGCTGTTCGGTTATGTCGCAATCGGGCTGCTCCTCGTCGGCGCGCTGATGCTGATGCCGAGAATCGCCGCGGTGATCCTCACGCTGATTCCGCTGCCGCGCGACGCCGCGCCGCGGCTTGCGCTTTCGCAACTGCGCGGCGCTCCGGGACAGGCCGCCGTGAGCCTGGCCGCCATCGTCGCCAGCCTGAGCCTGATGACCTCGATGGCGATCATGGTAACGTCGTTCCGCGATGCGCTCGATCTGTGGCTGGAACACATCCTCCCGGCAGACGTTTATGTCCGTACCGCCAGCACCGGCGATACGTCGTACCTCGGCGCCGAAGATCAAGCTCGCATTGCAACCGTTGCCGGCGTCAGGCGTGCCGAATTCCTGCGCGAGCAGCAGCTCGTGCTCGACCCTTCGCGGCCGCGCATCGTTCTTCTGGCACGGACCATCGATCCGACGGCACCGGGGCAGCGGTTGGTGCTGGTCGATACGCCATGGGTACCGCAAGCGGGCTCGCCGCCGCCGGTGTGGGTCAACGAGGCGATGGTCGACTTGTATGGCTACAAGGTGGGCACGGTCGTCGACCTCCCGATCGCCGGAAGACTGACGCCGTTCACGGTCGCGGGGGTGTGGCGCGACTACGCCCGCCCCCAAGGCGCCGTGGTGATCGAGCGCGAGCGCTATATCGCCCTCACCGGCGATCACACTGCGACCAACGCCGCGCTATGGCTCTCGCCCGGAACCGATCGCGACACGGTGAGCCGGGCGATCGTCCAGGCGCTCCCTGGAGGCAGCAAGCTCGACGTCGCCTCGCCCGGCGAAGTCCGCGACTTCTCGCTCCGGATCTTCGACCGCACGTTCGCCGTCACCTACGCGCTCGAGCTCGCCGCGGTGGTGATCGGCCTCCTCGGATTGTCTTCATCGTTCGGTGCACTGGTGCTCGCCCGGCGGCGCGAGTTCGGCGTTCTGCGGCATATCGGCATGACGCGACGCCAGATCGGCACGATGCTCGCCAGCGAAGGACTGGTCGTGAGCGGCATCGGGCTCGCGGTCGGCCTGGTC
>VBCL01000410.1 GCA_005888865.1 Betaproteobacteria bacterium
AAGGTCGGAGCATATGGCTTCGTACGCTTCATCCTGCCGATTCTGCCCGACGCGAGCCATCAGCTCGCCGGCTTCGTCATCACGCTGTCGCTGGTCGCGGTGGTCTACATCGGCTTCGTCGCGTTGGTGCAGCCCGACATGAAAAAGCTGATTGCGTACTCGTCGATCTCGCACATGGGATTCGTGACGCTGGGCTTCTTCCTGTTCAGCCAACTCGGCGTCGAAGGCGGTCTGGTGCAGATGATCTCGCACGGCTTCGTTTCCGCAGCGCTGTTCCTTTGCGTTGGCGTGCTCTATGACCGCATGCACAGCCGGCTGATCGGTGACTACGGCGGCGTGGTGAACACGATGCCCAAGTTCGCGGCTTTGGCGATGCTGTTCGCGATGGCCAACGCCGCTTTGCCGGGCACCAGCGGTTTCGTCGGCGAATTCCTGGTGATCCTCGCGGCGATCAAAGCGAACTTCTGGCTCGGCTTCCTCGCCGCGACAATCATGATTCTGGGGGCGGCGTACACCTTGTGGATGTACAAGAGAGTCTGGTTCGGCGACGTCGCCAACGTTCGCGTTGCCGCGCTGAAGGACGTCTCGAGGCGGGAATTCTGGCTGCTGGCGACGCTGGTCGCTGCGATTCTCGCGCTCGGCATCTACCCGAAGCCGTTTACCGACGTCATGCACGCTTCCGTGGCGGACCTGCTCACGCACGTCGCCAAGAGCAAGCAGTGAGCGCGATGACGCCATGAGCATCGCGTTCAACTACGCCGCTGCGCTGCCGGAAATCGTGCTGGCGGGCGCCGCCTGCGCGATCCTGATCGTCGACCTGTTCGTTACCGAGTCGCAGCGCCGGTTGAGCTACTGGCTGACGCAACTCACCCTGCTTGCGGCGGCGTACCTCACGCTAGCCTCGCCCGACGATACGCCGCTGCGCGCGTTCGGCAACATGTTCGTCACCGACAAGCTGGCGGATGTCCTCAAGATCTTCTCCTACATCGCGGTATCGCTGACCCTGTTCTATTCGCGCGGTTACCTGCTTGCGCGCGGCCTGTTCCGCGGCGAGACCTTCGTGCTGATGCTGACGGCGCTGCTCGGGATGATGGTCATGATCTCGGCCAACAGCTTCGTGACCCTCTACCTAGGCCTCGAGCTTATGTCGCTCTCTCTGTACTCCATGATCGCGCTGCAGCGAGAGTCCGAGCGGGCGGTCGAGGCTTCGATGAAATATTTCGTGCTGGGGGCCCTCGCGTCGGGTTTTCTGCTCTACGGCATGTCGATGCTGTACGGCGCGACCGGGACGCTGGACATCACCGGCGTCGCGGACGCGATCGTCAACGCGCACAGCAACCGGGTGATCCTGGTGTTCGGGCTCGTCTTCGTCGTGTCCGCGATCGCCTTCAAGCTCGGCGCGGTGCCGTATCACATGTGGATACCCGACGTCTATGACGGGGCGCCGACGGCGGTGACGCTGTTCGTCGGCTCCGCCCCGAAGCTCGCCGCGTTCGCCTTTGCGATGCGGCTCCTCGTCGGCTCGCTTTCGGCGCTGGCCTTCGACTGGCAGGGCATGCTGCTGGTCCTCTCGCTCTTATCGATGCTCTTCGGCAACATCATCGCCATTGCCCAGACCAGCATCAAGCGGATGCTGGCCTACTCGACCATCGCCAACATGGGCTTCATGCTGATGGGCTTCCTCGGCGCGACGAGCGACGCGTACAGCGCGGCAATGTTCTATACGGTCACATATGTTCTGACCACGCTGGTCGGGTTCGGCGTCGTGCTCTTGCTGTCGCGCGAGGGCTTCGAAGCGGATCGGCTCGACGACTTCAAGGGCTTGAACCAGAGGAGTCCCTGGTACGCGTTCATGATGCTGCTGGCGATGTTTTCGCTTGCCGGCGTGCCGCCTACCGTCGGCTTCTATGCGAAATTCTCGGTGATCGCGGCTGCGGTCGATATCGGCCTCGTCTGGCTCGCGGTGGTCGCCGTGATGGCTTCGCTCGTCGGCGCGTTCTATTACCTGCGCGTCGTCAAGCTGATGTACTTCGACGACCCGCTCGAAACCCTGCCCATCACTGCGCGAGGCGACGCCCGGCTGCTACTGTCGGTCAACGGGCTCGCGCTCCTTCTGCTCGGCGTGTTCCCGCAGAAGCTGATGGGGTGGTGTGTTCTGGCGCTGACGCACTCCTACTAAGCTGCGGCGTGCGCCGTGCTACCATTCTTTCGGTCCGATTCATCCCCCCCATGCGCGTCGGTCTTTTCGTCACCTGTCTCGTCGATCTCATGCGGCCGTCGATCGGCTTCGCCACGATTCGACTGCTCGAGTCCGGCGGTGCCGAGGTCTACGTTCCGCCCATGCAGACCTGCTGCGGCCAGCCCGGGTACAACTCGGGCGATCGCGCCGGAGCGCGGACGCTGGCGGCAAAAGTCGTCGCCGAATTCGAAGGCTGCGATTATCTCGTCTCACCGTCGGGCTCGTGCAGCGGCATGATCAAGACGCACTATGCCGATCTCTTTCGCGATGACCCGGAACTGCTCGAGCGCGCGGGTGCGCTTGCGGCCAAGACCCATGAGCTGACCGATTTTCTCGAGGACGTGCTCAAGCTCGACACCCTGCCCGGATCGCTTGCGGCGACCGTCACCTATCACGATTCCTGCGCGGGCCTGCGCGAGATGGG
>VBCL01000411.1 GCA_005888865.1 Betaproteobacteria bacterium
ACGTGATGATCGTCGCCGGAACCCTGTGCAACAAGATGGCGCCCGCGCTGCGCAAGGTCTATGACCAGATGGCCGAGCCGCGATGGGTGATCTCGATGGGGTCGTGCGCCAACGGCGGCGGCTACTACCACTATTCGTACTCGGTCGTCCGTGGCTGCGACCGCATCGTCCCGGTCGATATCTACGTCCCCGGCTGTCCTCCAACGGCCGAGGCGCTGCTCTACGGCATCATCCAGCTGCAGAACAAGATCTGGCGGACGAACACGATCGCGCGTTGATGGCCACGAAGATCGAGACGCTTGCCGCGGCGTTGCCGCCGGCGCTGGGCGACAAGCTGCAGGGCGTCACGACGGCCCTCGGCGAGGTCACGGCGGTCATCTCACCCGCAGGGCTGCCCGATGCCATGCGCGCTCTGCGCGATCGGCCCGAGCTGCGCTTCGAGACCATGGTCGACCTCTGCGGCGTCGACTACTCCGCGTACGGCGGAACCCGCCCCGACATGGACTACTTCGGCTCCGATGCCACGCCTGCCGAGCCGGTGGATCCCCGCCAGCACGAGAAGCGCTTCGCGGTCGTGTACCACCTGCTCTCGCTCGCGCACAACTGGCGGCTGCGCGTGCGTGCTTTCGCGGTGGACGACAATTTCCCGGTCGTGCCCTCCGTGATCGACGTCTGGCCCTGTGCCAACTGGTACGAGCGCGAGGCGTTCGATTTCTTCGGCATCATGTTCACGGGGCACCCCGATCTGCGGCGGATTCTGACCGACTACGGGTTCGTCGGCCATCCGTTCCGCAAGGACTTTCCGCTCTCCGGCCACGTGGAGATGCGCTACGACCCGGAACAGGGGCGCGTGATCTATCAGCCGGTGAGCATCGAGCCGCGCGAGGTCGTGCCGCGGATCATCCGCGAGGATCATTACGCGGATTCGGAATGAGACCCCAGGATTCTGGCCGTGGCTGAAATCCGCAACTACACGATGAACTTTGGGCCGCAACACCCTGCGGCGCACGGCGTGCTTCGCCTCGTCCTCGAGCTCGACGGCGAGGTGATCCAGCGCGCCGACCCGCACATCGGATTGCTGCACCGGGCCACCGAGAAGCTCGCCGAGTACAAGACGTATGTTCAGGCGCTGCCGTACATGGACCGGCTCGACTATGTGTCGATGATGTCCAACGAGCACGCGTACTGCATGGCGATCGAGAAGCTGCTCGGCATCGAAGTGCCGATCCGCGCACAGTACATCCGCGTGATGTTCGACGAGATCACACGCATCCTGAATCATCTGCTGTGGTTGGGTGCGCATTCGCTCGACGTCGGGGCGATGACCACGTTCCTCTACTGCTTTCGCGAGCGAGAGGATCTGATGGACTGCTACGAGGCGGTCTCGGGGGCGCGTCTGCACGCGGCGTATTACCGGCCCGGCGGCGTGTATCGGGATCTGCCCGACCGGATGCCGCAGTACCAGCCTTCGCCGATTCACAACGCCAAGGCAATCGGACGACTCAACCAGAACCGGCGAGGATCGCTACTCGACTTCATCGAGGATTTCACCAGGCGCTTTCCGACCTATGTCGACGAGTACGAAACGCTGCTGACCGAGAACCGGATCTGGAAGCAGCGCACGGTCGGCATCGGCGTGGTCACCGCCGAGCGCGCTCTGGCGCTCGGTTTCACCGGCCCCATGCTGCGCGGCTCCGGCGTGCCCTGGGACCTGCGCAAGAAGCAGCCGTACGAGGTCTACGACCGGATGGACTTCGACATTCCGATTGGTACCAACGGCGACTGCTACGACCGCTATCTTGTCCGCGTGCAGGAGATGCGCGAGGCCAACAGGATCGTCCGCCAGTGCATCGACTGGCTGCGCTCGAATCCCGGGCCGGTGATGGTCGACAACCACAAGATCACCCCGCCCTCGCGTGAAGCGATGAAGACCAACATGGAAGAGCTGATCCACCACTTCAAGCTCTTCACCGAAGGCATGCACGTTCCGGAGGGCGAGGCGTACGCGGCGGTGGAGCACCCGAAGGGCGAGTTCGGCATCTACATCATCTCGGATGGCGCCAACAAGCCCTACCGCCTCAAGCTGCGCGCAGCGGGCTTCCCCCACCTTGCGGCGCTCGACGAGATGTCGCGCGGACATATGATCGCCGACGTCGTCGCGATCATCGGCACACAGGACATCGTGTTCGGGGAGATCGATAGATGAGCGCCATTGATTCGAGAGTCATCAACATCGACGAATTGAAGCTCGAGCATTTCGAGAAGGGTGACAAGTACGAGTCCAATTCCGTCCGGATCGCCCCGCTGATTGGCGGGAAAGACCTCGGCTATTCCTACGATGTCGTCCCGCCAGGAAAGCGCTCGTGCCCCTTTCACAGCCACCGCGGCGAAGAGGAGATGTTCTTCATCGTCAGCGGCACGGGAACGCTGCGCTACGGCAGCGACACGCGGAAGATCCACGCCGGAGACGTCATCTGCTGTCCCACCGGCGGCCCCGAGACGGCGCATCAGATCGTCAACGACTCGGACGCTCCTCTCGCCTACCTTTCGGTCAGCACCATGATGCCGGCGGAGGTCTGCGAATATCCCGATTCGAAGAAGATCGGCTCGTACGGCG
>VBCL01000412.1:0-2446 GCA_005888865.1 Betaproteobacteria bacterium
CGTCGCCGATGGTCGTGGGATTTGCGCAGGGCATCAAGATGTCGATGGTTTACGTCGAGAAGTACATCACCGACAGTGAATGCCTGGTGGTGCGCAAGGATGCCGGCATCAACACGATGAAGGACCTCAAGGGGAAGAAGATCGGCATGCCGTTCAACACCTCGGTGCATTTCGCGATGCTCGCCGGGCTCAAGAACGCGGGCTTGACCGTCTCCGACGTGAACCTGATCAACCTCAAGGCCGACTCGATCCTCGCCACCTGGCAGCGCAAGGACATCGACGCCGCGTACATCTGGTATCCGGTCCTCGGCGATTGCGTCGCCGACAACGGCAGGATACTGCTCAAGACCGGCGACCTCGCCGCGAGTGGCACGCTGGTGTACGACGGGATCGTCGTGCGCAATGAATTCAAGGAGAAGCATCCCGATCTCGTCCTCGCGTATCTCAAGGAATACGACCGGCTTGCGACCATGTACGAAAAGCAGCCGCAGGAGGTGGTCAAGGTGCTTTCGCCCTATTTGCAGATGACACCGGAAAAGACGATGGATTACATCAACACCTTTCATCCGGTGCCGGTCAAGGAGCTGGCGAGCGAGAAGTGGATGGGCATGCCGGGCGCGAAGGACACGGGTGTGCTGCGCACGCTGCAGTCGCAGGCGGAATTCCTCAAGGCTGCCGACCAGCTATCGACGATTCCGCCGAGCTGGGCGCCGTTCGTCGATTCGACCTTCGTCGCCAAGATGGTGTGACGCAGCGATAGCCGGGCGCCGATGGGAATCGAATCGGTCGCGCTGGCGACGCCCTCGCGGCGCGCGGGGGCGAAGCTCGTCGTCGAGGGCGTGTCCAAGCGCTTCGGTGGCGGAGAGGACGTCGTGCAAGCGCTGCAACCGATCGATCTCGCGGTCGGCGCCGGCGAGTTCGTGACCATCGTCGGTCCTTCGGGCTGCGGCAAGAGCACGCTGCTGAACATCGTCGCCGGCTTCGAGACGCCCACGACCGGAAGGGCGGTGCTCGACGGCAGGCTTATCGGCGCGCCCGGTCCCGAGCGCGGCGTCGTCTTCCAGCAGGGTGCGCTCTTCACCTGGATGAGTGTGATGGATAACGTCGCCTTCGGCCCGCGAGCGCTGGGAAAGAGCGTCACCGAGGCGCGCGAGATCGCGGGCAAGTACATCGAGCTCGTCGGTCTCACCGCGTTCGCCAAGCGCTATCCGTACGAGCTCTCCGGCGGAATGCAGCAGCGTGTCGGAATCGCCCGCGCGCTCGCCAACGAGCCCGAAGTGCTGTTGATGGACGAGCCTTTCGCCGCGCTCGACCAGCAGACGCGCGAGCTGTTGCAGGAAGAGATCCGGGCGATCTGGCGGCGCACCGCCAAGACGATCCTGTGGATCACCCATAGCATCGAGGAGGCGCTTTTTCTCGCCACGCACGTCGTGGTGATGACCGCGCGCCCGGGGCGCATCAAGGCCGCCTTCGCTTGCGGCTTCTCGCGCGAGGCCGATCCGCTGGTCGCGACCACGCCTGCATTCGCGGAGGCCAAGCGCACGATCGTGGCATTGCTGCGTCGGGAATCGCTCGAGGCCCAGCGCCAGGAAGCGGTCAACTGAAGGCGGGGAGCGCGTCGTGGCCGACGCCGTCGAGACGCTGACCGAGGATCTGCCGCCTGCGCGCCGCACCGCGCGACGCGATCGCTGGCTGGGTCTCGCCTCGTTCGCGGTAATGCTCGGCGTCTGGTTCGCCGTGACCGGCAGCGGTTTGTGGCCGCCGCTGGTGCAGCCGGCGTTCCTACCTTCGCCGGTGACGGTGGCTAAGACCTTCTGGAAACTGGCCAACAACGGCTATCAAGGCCACACGCTCGCGCATCATTTCCTGATCAGCCTGATGCGCTTCGGCATCGCGTTCGTCGTCTGCGTGATCGTCGGCGTGCCGGTGGGGTTGCTCATGGGCATGCACAGCGGCGTGCGCGCCGCGCTGGACCCGCCGATCGAGACCACGCGTCCGATCCCGAAGCTCGCGCTCCTGCCCTTGTTCATCATCTGGTTCGGTATCGGCGAGCTCTCGAAGACGATCGTCATCATCGCGGCGCTGTTTCCCTTGATTTCGATCTCGGCGATGCAGGCGGTACGCGCGGTGTCCGTGCGCAGGATCCAGGCCGCGCAATCGCTCGGTGCGAGCCGCTCGACGATCTTCCGTCGTGTGCTTCTTCCCGCGAGCCTGCCGGGCATCTTCACCGGGCTGCGCGTGTCCGTGGGAATAGGCGTGACCATGCTTGTCGGTGCCGAGATGGTCGCGACCAGCGATGGGATTGCATGGATGGCGCTGACCGCGGCCGATTTCATCCAGACCGACATCGTCCTGGTCGGCGTGCTCATCATGGCCGCGCTTGGCTACGGACTCGATCGGATCTTCCGCGCGCTCGAGACGCGCTTCGTGCATTGGGCGGGACGGG
>VBCL01000412.1:2503-5398 GCA_005888865.1 Betaproteobacteria bacterium
CGCTAAGACAGCCTGGAAGAAAGGGACGGAGGATGACCGCGACCGCAGCGGCCTCGCAGCCGCTGGATGACATCGACCTTGCGCGCCGGATCGGAGCACGCGACGAGCGCGCGTTCGAGACGGTGATGCGGGCCCATAACAGCATGCTCTATCGGCTCGCGCGCTCGATCCTCAGGGACGACGCCGACGCCGAGGATGCGGTACAGGACGCATATCTTTCTGCTTATCGCAATATTGCGAGCTTCCGGGGCGGTGCAAAGCTTTCCACGTGGCTCGCGCGCATCGTCATCAACGAGGCCTACGGGCGGTTACGCAAGCAAAAGCAACGAGGCGTCGTCGTCCCGTTCGACGCCGGTGCCCACGAGCAGGCCCACATCGAGGAGGAAACCATGGCGGACGATCGCGCTGAACCGCCCGACGCCGCGGCGATGCGTGCCGAGCTACGGCGGTTGCTGGAACGTCAGATCGATGCGCTGCCCGAGCAGTTCCGCACGGCATTCATTCTGCGCGAGGTCGAGGAGATGTCGGTCGAGGACGCCGCCGAATGCCTCGATGTTCCTGCGGAGACGGTGCGCTCGCGCGCTTTCCGGGCCCGCGCGCTGCTGCGCGAAGCGCTGTCGCGTGAGATCGACACGGCCACGGTCGACGCCTTCGGCTTCGCTGGAGCGCGCTGCGATCGCATCGTGGCGAATGTCTTCGCGCGAGTGCGGGCGGATGTTCATGCCGATGGTCGTGATGCGTCGCCGCCCCGATGATTTTTCGCAAATGAGCACAAATGAGTTTTCATTGCACGACCACCTGGAGGCAGATATGAGATCTTCGCTTATCGTTTTCGCGAGCGCGTTGGCGCTCACAGCCGGCGGCGCGTTCGCACAAGCCGGACCGACCGACCCGCAGATCGCGCACATCGTGGTGACTGCAAATCAGGTCGACATCGACGCGGGCAAGCTGGCCGAGTCGAAGGGCAGCAACGCGGACGTCAAGGCGTTCGGCAAGCAGATGGTCACCGACCATACCGGCGTCAACAAGGAGGCGACCGCGCTGGTCACGAAGCTCAAGGTGAAACCCGAAGACAATCCGACGAGCGAGAGCCTCAAGAAGGGCGGCGAGGACAACGTGAAAAAGCTGAAGGGACTCAACGGCGCGGCGTTCGACAAGGCTTACGTCGAGCATGAAGTCGCCTATCACCAACAGGTGCTTGACGCCGTCGACAAAGTGCTCATCCCCAACGCGAAGAATGCGGAGCTGAAGTCGCTGATCGAGAAGGTGCGTCCGGCGTTCGTCGCGCATCTGGATCACGCCAAGATGATCCAGGGCAAGCTGGGCAAGTAACGATCGAGTCTTTGAGCGCGAAATGACGACGCTTGCACCGAGGCGGGGGCGGCACGGCCGCGACGGGAGTCACGCCCTCGCGGCCGCGCTGGTCTCGGCAGTGTTGGTTTGCGGGTCCGGCGTAATCGCCGCGGCACCGGTCACGCACACCGTCGTCATCGAAGGCGTGAAGTACACGCCTGAGACACTGACGGTGAAGGGCGGCGAGACCGTCGTCTGGGTCAACAAGGACCCATTCCCGCACACGGTTACCGCCAAAGGCGCGTTCGATTCGCACGACATCGCCGCCGGCAAGTCCTGGAAGTACACGGCGCGCAAAGCCGGTGAGTATGCCTACATCTGCACGCTGCACCCGAACATGAAGGGGACGCTCAAAGTGGAGTAGGGATCTACGAAGCGCGGCGCAGGCCTGCAGGAATAATCCACCGCTCTCCGATACGAAACGCGCCTTCGATCAGGAGCGCGAGCGCGGCTGCGGGAATGGCCCCGGCGAGCAGCATCGCGTGGTCGTTCAGAGCGAGCCCGGTGACGATGCGCTCGCCATAGCCGCCCGCGCCGATGAACGCCGCGATCGTCGCGGTGCCGACGTTGATCACCGCCGAGGTCTTGATGCCGGCGAGGATCGTCGGCGCGGCGAGCGGCAGCTCGATCTTTGCCAGGATCGTGCCCGCGGTCATGCCCAGTGACTCCGCAGCCTGCTTCATCCCGCGTGAGATCTGCGCGAGCCCGGTGTGCGTGTTGCGCACGATCGGCAGGAGCGCGTAGGCGGAAAGCGCGATCAACGCCGGCAGTGCGCCGATGCGTCCGGTCAGCGGGATCAACACCGCGAGTAGCGCCAGCGAAGGGATCGTCTGGATCACCCCGGTTGCGCCCAGAATCAGCGCTTCGGTCGCGGGCCGCTTGGCGGCGAGGATGCCGAGCGGGATGCCGATAACGATACTGACGATGAGCGAGACGAACACCAGCGCGAGATGGGTGAACGTGAGGTGCGCGAAATCCGGGCCGAAGAGCTTGCTCCAGAAATCGCCGGAGGCCACCGTCTTGGCGGAGGGCGCCGCGCCCGGCCGCTTCGCGAGAAACTCCGCCCCCACCGCGGCGAAATCTTTGCCGTCGAGCTCGGCGGCGGCGTTCATGCGTCGCATCGCGGCGTCGTCGATCGTTCCTTCCAGTTTCTGCACTGCGGCCCAGGTCTTCGGCAGCCGTTGCGGCAGATCGGCGCGGTAGAGCAGGACCGCGTCGTAGCGCGGAAAATAGTTGCGATCGTCGGCGAGCACGGTGAGCCCGTACTTGTCGATCTTGGCGTCGGTCGAGTAGATGTCGATCGCGTCGATCTGCTTCTGCGCAATGGCCTCGTAGGCGAGGCCATGGTCGATGCCGCGCGGCGTTTCGAACGGCAGCTCGTAGGCGCGCTTCAGCCCCGGCCAGCCGTCAGCGCGCCCGATGAATTCCTGCGACAGCCCGAGTCTGAGCTCCGGATGCGCTTTGAGGTCGGAGAGGCGGGAGACGCCCTTGGCGCGGGCGTCGTCGCCGCGGAGCGCAATCGCGTAGGTGTTGTTGAAGCCA